>JBFZER010000332.1:0-27313 GCA_041306765.1 Spirochaetota bacterium
CATCCGGGCCCACGGGGGCTTCGTGGACAAGTACCTGGGTGACGGGGTCATGGCCCTGTTCCCGGAGGACGCGGACGCGGTGGTGCGCTGCGCCATCGACATGCAGCGGCGAATCTCGGCCTTCAACCAGGAGCAGGCGGGCAAGTGGCTGGAACCCGTATCCGCGGGCATCGGCATCCACTCCGGCCTTCTCATGCTGGGAACCATCGGCGAGGACGAGCGCATGGACGGGACGGTGATCTCCGACGCCGTCAACCTGGCCAGCCGCCTGGAGGGGCTGACCAAGGAATACGAGATCGGCATAGCCGCGAGCGAACAGATCGTGGGCGCCCTGAAGGACAGGGCGGCCTACAGAACCCGGTACCTCGGGAAGATCGGCGTCAAGGGCAAGCGGGAGCACGTCTCGGTCTTCGAGATCTACGACGGCGACCCCGCGGACCTGATAGCCCGGAAGGACGCGATCCGGGAGACCTTCGAGAAGGCCATCTCCGCCTTCTACGATCAGGACTACGCCTCGGCCACGAAGGGGTTCCAGTCGGTGCTGGAGATCCTCCCGCGGGATGAACCGAGCCATTACTACAGCCGCATGATACGGAAGATGAACCTGTCCTGAATTCCCGGCCCTGTCGTCCCCGGATGCTCCGACCTGGGGTGCGGCATGCATGAAGATGCGCATAAGCTCCTCGGGTTTCGGCCTTGTCCGTGTATCTCGTATCGGGCAGAACCGGTCTTGCAAAAATATCCGCGATGTCCTATGGTTCGAGCCGACGCGTCGGGACCGTCCGGCGCGCATAGGAGGTGCGAGGCATGAAGAAAGGAATGGTCGCCCTGGCTCTTTCCATGGCGATCCTGGCCCTGGCCGGCTGCGGCGGGGGCAAGGCGGAGAAGAAGGTCCTGTACATCTACAACTGGACCTACTACATCCCGGACGACGTGGTGGAGGATTTCGAGAAGGAGTTCTCCTGCGACGTCGTGTACGATGTGTTCTCCTCCAACGAGGACATGTTCGCGAAGATCAAGGCCGGCGGCTCGGGCTACGACGTGGTATTCCCGGGCGCCGACTTCATCTCCATCATGATAAAGGAGGGGATGCTCGAGCCCCTCGACCCGAAGAAAATCCCGAACCTCAAGAACCTGGATCCGGCGGTCACCTCCCGGATGAGCTTCGATCCGGGCAACAAGTACTCGGTGCCCTACTTCATGGGAGCCACGGGCATCGTGGTCAACAAGAAAGTCGCGGGAAATTTCGACAGGAGTTGGGGCATCTACGGACGGGCTGACCTGAAGAACAAGATGACCCTCCTGGACGACCCCCGGGAGACCATCGGGGCGGCCCTCAAGTACCTGGGCTACTCGGTCAACTCCGTCAATCCCGACGAGCTGGCCAAGGCGGAAGCCCAGATCAAGAAGTGGCTGGAAAACGTCCTGCGCTTCGACTCCGAGTCCTTCGGCAAGGGCTACGCCACCGGCGAGTACGCGGTGGTCCACGGCTGGGCGGAGAACGTCTTCCTGGAGCTGGACGAAAGCCTCAAGGCCGACGCCGAGTTCTTCATCGCCAAGGAAGGGGGCGTGGCCTACATGGACTGCATGGCCATCCTCAAGGGCTCCAAGAACCGCGATCTGGCACACGCCTTCATCAACTACATCCAACGCGAGGATATCTACGCCCGCATCGCCAGCTACCTGGCCCTGCCCAGCGTGAACGTCCCCGCCCGGGCCAAGCTCACCGAAAAGCCCAACTACACCGAGGCGGACCTGGCTCGGTGCGAGCTCAAACTGGACATCGGCGAGTCGATCACCCTCTACTCCGACCTCTGGAAGAGGCTCCGCCTGGGCGACTGATCCGTCCCAGGCCGGCCGGATTCCCGGCCGCGCCATTCTCGAGCCGTACGCGGCGGGACTTGTGTCCCGCCGTTTTTTTTGTCCCGACGCAAGCGTCCTGGCCATTTCCGGGCGGAATACTCTCCGCCGGGGACGCGTCTCCGGCCGCCGGGCCTGGACCCGGCGATTCCGCAGCAAGGAGGCGCACCGTGAAAAAACTATGGACCATCGCAGCAGCAGCCGCGGCGTTCGCGGCTACCGCCTTCCCGCAGGAGTCATCCCTGTTCGCCGGGCTCGATTCCATCGCCCCGGCGCTGGAAAATCCCCGGGATTACCGGGGCGGGGACATCTTCATCCGGGCCAGCGCCAGCCGGGACCGGCTGGTGGTGGTGGAGATCCCCATCGACGGCCGGGGTAAGGCGGGCCGGTACGAGGTGGAGGCGCACAACCGGGTGACCCCGGGCGCGAGCGCCGACCTGATCACCCGGGATGGGAAGGTCCCGGGCTACGCCGCGGTACCCGAGGGCTTTCCGGAGGGAACCCACCGGGTCACCTCGGTGACGGCCCGGACGGACAGGTTCGGGCCCTATTCGATCGGCACCGACGCGGAAGGCCTGGTGGACGCGTACAAGGTGCAGAAGCGGGACGGAAAGGTCGTCTCCTCCGAGTACGCGGGGAAGGTGAAGGATTACGGGTACAGCATCCACTCGAACCGGGAGAAATCCTTCGAGACCTCCCGGTCCTGGGGCTGCATCATCGTCCGGGAAGCGGACGCGGGCAGGATCGCCCGCTCGATCCGGGCGGACCGGGCCGCGGGGGGCGACCAGTACGTGGTCGCGGGCCGGTGAGAGCGTAGGAACAGGTTTTTTTGAATTCACCACGGAGGTCACGGAGAGCACGGAGTGGAAGAAGAGAGACCCAACGGCCGTGTAGGAAGAGAGTATCCGGACTGAGCATCCGCTCCCGCTTTCCGTGCGCTCCCCCGTTCGAGGATAGAATCCTGAAGTTGGGAGGAATACCATGGTGCACAACGGAATTCGCCAGACCACGGCACGCGTCGGCCTGGTCCTGCTTCTGGCCGTCAGTCTGGCGGCCTGCGGCCGGGGAGCCCCCGAACCGGACCGGGCGCCCGAGGCCGCGCAGGCTTCCCCCGGTGCGGCCGGCGCCCCGGCCGCCGCTCCGTCGGCATCCGCGACCCCGCCCGAATCCGCGATATTCGAGTACCGGTACACCTCGGCCCGGATCGGGGATCCCGATTCCGTCCGATACCGCGCGGAATTCCGCTTCCACCCCGACGGGACCATCCGCTCCGCGGAACTCCGGGAGATCCGGGCCGGCACGGAAACCCGGCTGGCCTCCGCGATTTCCGAACCCCGCGGCGGCGGATACAAGGTGTCCTTCAGAGATTTCGGAGAGGACCCGCGGGGGTACGAGTATGTCCTGGGATGGTCCGAGTCGGGCCTCTCGGTGACGGCGGGCGGGGAGACTACGGGCTTCCGGTTCGATCCTGCTGGCCGGGTCTTCACGATTCCCTGGGACAAGGGTCTGGAGACCTACTCTCCGGGGTCGGACGGAAGCGTCCTCGGAGAGCTGGTCCTTTCAGGAACCAGGCGGTGGAACGGCAGGCTGTTCAAGAAAGAGGGAACCCTCCGGTTCGAGGATTATTTTTCCGACGGCGGCGTGGACCGGGAGCTGGTCCTCGCGCCCGCGGGTCCGGATGCCTGGTCCGCGTCCTGCACGGGCGCGGCGGATTCCTATTACGAGGGCACCCTGGCCGGAGCCTCCCTGTTTCCCCGGGGCGGGTCCTATCCGGGATCCGCCTACAACCTGGTCATCGTCACCGACCTCTGGATGGGCGAGGAACGCTTCCCCTTCTTCTGCCTCTCCCTCCTGGACTAGGGACATGGAAGCCTTCCTCCTGGCCTGGATGATCGGGACGGCAGCCGGGGGCGAATCCCTTCGGTTCGAGGCGGTTCACGAGCAGGAGGGGGACCTGTCCTGCGGTCTGGCGGCGGCCGCTTCCCTGTCCGACCTGTACTGGGGGCTTCCCTGTCGGGAGGCGGACCTCAGGGCCGCCCTCGCGCCGGACCTGGGCCGGGAGGAGAGGGCGACGGACCTGGCGGAACTCGCGGCCTTGATGGAAGGCCTCGGCTTCTCCGTCCGGGCGGTCCGGCTGGATGCGGATTCTGCGGCGGAAGCCCTCCGCCGGGGTTACGCCCCCCTGCTCCTGCATCTCCGGGAGGACGGGGGGCACTTCGCGCTTCTCCTGGCCATGGACGGGGGAACCGCCGCGCTGGCGGATCCCGCCCGGGGCCTGTTCACGATGGGCGCGGAGGAGTTCGGGGAAGCCTTCACCGGCGGAGCCTTGGCCTGTGTTTTCCCCGGCGGGCGCCCGGACCTCGGACGGCTTTCGGCAGCGGCCGGCCGTGCCCTGGGAATCCGCAGTTTCCTGGAGGGCTTGCTCCGGGGGGCTCTACCGTGAGAGAGAAACCCCGCCCTGCCGGGATCCCCGGCCGTTCCCGGAGGCGCTCGGCCCGGGACCCCGCAGCCCGGGGCAGGCGGAGACGTCAGCCGGTCCTGACCGCCTTCCTGGCGGCGGCGGCCTTGACGGTTCCGGTCCGCCCGGCCCGGGGTGTCGAGGCCCCCCGGGAGAGGACGGGGTCCCGGGAACCCGCCGCCGTTTCCCTCCTGGCGGAACTGCGCCCCTTCCCCCTGGATCTTCCGGCCGGACGGGCGCTGGGAGTGGATCTGGATCTCGGCCTGGAGTATCGGGCGGAGGGGGGATTCCGGTGCTCGGTCCGACTGCCCCTGGCGGTCTGGATCGCCCTGGGCGGGGCCTGGTCCGGGAGGGCCGGGCAGGCATTCGGGGACCCGTCGGTCGAAATGGGGACGGTATTCTACCGGGGCGGGAGTTTCGGATCCCTGGGCGCGGGGTACTCGGCTCCCCTCGGGGTTCCGGTCCCCGACCCGGCCCGCCCGCTCCGCCCGGCTCCGGGAACGGGCCTCCACCGCGTCACGGTCACGGCCGGCTGGGGGACGGTTCGGGACCCCGCCGCCCTGGCCTGCGGGTTTTCCTGGTCCGCCTCCTTTCCCCGGCCGGACGATCCCGACCCGGCCTGGCGGCCCGCGGATCTCGGCCTCTCCCTTACCCTGGTCGAGGTGCTCAACGACGGCGTCGGGATTCTCTTCGGCCTCTCTCCCCGGTTTCGAGCTCCGGCCCTGGGCCCCGGAGCGGTACCGGGGGCTGGCTGGTCCTGGGACCTGGAGGCCCGCCTCGAGGTCCACCTGCGCGAAGGAAGGCTCTTCCTCCGGGCAGGAACCTCCCGGTCCCTGGCGTATCCGCAAGCCCCGTACGCCCCCGTCGCGGGCGTGGAGTACGAGTTCCGGGTCGGCCCGGCCGGGGGCGGCGGATGAGACGGTCCTCGGCGCGCATAGCGCTTACGGCGGTGTGCCTGGCCCTGGCCTCCTGCGGACTGGAGTGGGCGCCTTCCGGGAGCGCCCGGGTGCTCGGGTGGCACGACTCGGAGGAAGTCGGAGTCCGAACCTGCGTCGTGTATTTGGAGGCCTCGAACGTGGGCTCCCTGCGTATCGAGCGCAGTTCCCTGTCCTTCCGGGTCTTTACCGCGGCTCGATCCTATTACAGGACCCTGGTGATAGAGACCCCCTTGCCCCCGGGCGGACTCGTGTACGCGGAAGCCTCGGTGGTCTACGCGGACCCCGGGGAGAGCGCCGAGGCGGACGGGGGCGTGGAGCTGGTGAACTCCTTTTTCGAATGATCCCGCCTTGACGGTCCCGGACCGCGGACCTAGGATGGTTTATCCTTCCCCAGGGAGGCTCCATGGACTCGTCCCTCCTCCGCGCCTACGCGAACGTCCTGCTGACCGCGGTGAACCTCCAGCGAGGCCAGTGCCTCCTGGTGCGCGCCCAGCCTGTGCATCTGCCGTTCGCCGGCATCCTGGCGGAGGAAGCCTACAAGCGAGGCTCCCGGTACGTGCGGTTCGACAACAACGAGGCGGACAACCCCGCCCTGTACCGGGCCCGCATCGAGTACAGCCCGGAGGAGTTCCTGGACTACGCACCCCGGTCGCGGTACGAGCCGTACGGAACCATGATCGACGAGGACTGGGCCGTCCTGGCCATACATTCCCCCGAGGACCCGGACTTCCTGGCAAACCTGGATCCGGCCAGGAACGCCCGCTGCGTCCGGGCCACCGCCGAGGCGATGAAACCCTACCGCCGGCGTATTGTATTAGAAAACGAGGTTGCATGGCTTGTGGCATTCTTCCCCACGGAGAAGATGGCAGCCCGTATACTGGGCTTGCCGGCGGGACCGGAAGCCGTCGGTGAGCTCTGGAAGATCCTGATCCCGATCCTGAGGCTCGACCGGCCGGATCCCTCGGCGGCCTGGGCCGCCCACTGCCGGGACCTGGCGGCCCGGGCCGGGACGCTCAACGCCCTGTCCCTGGATTCCGTCCGGTTCGAGGCTCCGGGGACGGACCTGAGCGTCGGACTCCTTCCGGAGTCCGTCTGGCGCGGAGGACCGGACAGGACCGCCGAGGGCCGCCCCTTCTTCCCGAACATCCCCACCGAGGAGGTCTACACCTCCCCGGACCGCCGGCGGGCTGAGGGCCGGGCGGCCTTCACCCGCCCCGTCCTGGTGCCTTCGGTCGGGAAGGTCGTGGAGGACGGCTGGGTGGAGTTCCGGGGCGGCCGGGCGGTGGACTGGGGCGCCCGGTCCGGAAAGGACGTGCTGGACACCCTGATGTCCATGGACGCCGGCGCCGTATCCCTGGGAGAAACCGCCCTGGTAGACGGCTCGTCCCCGATCTACGCCTCGGGAAGGACCTTCTACAACATCCTGTTCGACGAGAACGCCGCCTGCCACGTGGCCCTGGGCTCGGCCTTACCGTCCTGCGTCCGGGGCGCGGAAGGTCTCCCTGACGAGAAGCTCGCGGAGATGGGGGTCAACGTCTCCATGGTCCACACGGACTTCATGATCGGCTGCCCGGAGATGAACGTGACCGGCGTGACCCGGGACGGCCGGACCGTACGGATCATGACCGAGGGACGGTTCGAGATTTAGGGCGGGCCGCAAGGACCGCGGGATTTTCTTTCCGCCCCACGACAGGGCGCTCTCCCTGTATAAAAAGGCCGTGGTCCAATTAGGACCCCGGCCTTTTTTGTGCGCTGCGGCACTGGTAATCGCCGAAGGCGCAGAGCGCCTTCGGAGCCTACACCGCAGCATGGACGCTGCGGCACTGGTAATCGCCGAAGGCGCGAAGCGCCTTCGGTGCCTACAGGATGTAGACTACTTCTTCATCGCCTTGTGCTGCATGGCCAGGGCCATCTGGTAGGCCGCCTGGAGTTCCAGGGCGTAGTGGGGGAAGTCGGAGTAGGTGGCGCCGGTCACGACGTCCGCATACGCGAAGACCATGTCGTCCGCGGCGGTGTAGTCCGCGGCCTTGACGCCGGCGTCGATGTTCTTGTCCTCGGCGATCGTCACCTTGGCCTTCTTCATGGTGAACGCGGCGAAGTCCGTGGTGGGCTTGGCCTTGAAGAAGTCGATGAGGGCCTTGTAGTTGTAGCGGTACCCGATGGAGGCGGCGTTCAGGGGCATGTAGGTGGCCATCTTGTTGGCCTTGTCCATGTGCCCGTAGTGGACGGTCGCGGAGGCCTTCTTGCCCAGGGTGACCTTGAGCCCGTCGATGGTGACGTTGTACAGGTTGTCTTCCCGGGCGGCCTTGGCGTAGGCGGCGGCGCGGATGGGGTTGGACATGAGACCCTCGAAGTCCCGCTCGTACTGGCGGGCAGGCTTGGCGAACTTGTCCTTGCCGGGGGTGAACTGGGACCAGATGTAGGTTCCGTCTTCCTTGAGGTTGTACACGTAGAACATGTAGCCCTTGATCATCGGATCGGTGCTGGCGGTGTTGGCCAGGGGATCCGGGACGCGAACCACGGCGCCGTCCACCCAGGATTTTCCGTCGGGACCGTTGTACTCGGCCCAGCCGCCCGGACCCTGCCACTCGGCCAGGGACGCGGAGACGACGGCGCCCTTCTTGTCCACGGTCACGGTGGCCTCGCCGATGTACCCGCCCTGGTGGGCAACGAAATACTTGGTCGCGGTCTGCCCGAACGCCGTCCAGGCGCAGAGCAGGAGCGCGATGGTAACGATTGCGATCCTCTTCATGGGATCCTCCTCTTTGGTTTTTCGCCGGCGTCTGCCGGGAACGTTCGCCCGCCTTCGGGTTCAAGGCCGAGGGGGAAGTTGTTAGCAGTAAGAATTCTCCAAATGACTTATTTAGTCAAGATGGAAAAATATAGATTAAAGATTATAGTTATTTTAATATATAACCGGACACCGAGCCCGGACCCCCGAGCGCGGGCCGCGCCGGCTCGCCGTTCGATAATCCTCGGCGAAGCCCGTGGCATCCCGTCGGATTCCGGTGTATATTCCCAGTCAAATGCTTCGATCATCCTTCCGGAAGGTCTTCCTGGCCCGATCCCGGGACGCGGTTCTCCTGCTGGTCCGCACGCCCCTGACCGAGGCGAACCGGCCCGGCCTGGCCGCCGCGGCGCGCAGGGCGGCGGTGGAGAGCCTGCTTGCCGCACGGTTTCCCCTGGTGAGGATCTGCCACGACATCTCCATCCTGGCTTCCGCCGTCTCCGGCCCGGGCATCCCGGAAGGGGCCGTCCGGGTCAGACGGCTTCGGGCGGCCCTTCAGGCTGCCGAGGGGGCGGCGGACCGCCCGGCGGACGCCGGGATCGGAGACGCGGGACCTGCCGGGCCGGGCCTGCCGGGCTGTCCCTGCGCCCGGATCGTACCCGTTCGGGGACGCCTGCCCCTGTCCTCGGCCGTGGTGGAGCGGGCCCGGGACTCGGGCGCGGGCCTCCGGATCCTGCGTTTCCGGCCTTCGGGCCTGAGGGGCAGCCCCCAGGAGCTCTTGGAGCGCCTGGCGGACTTGAGCCGACGGGACTTCCTGCTCGGACTGTACGCGATCACGGGAAGGCGTCCGGCTTCGGCCGCCCGGGAATTCGCCCTGCTTGTGCCGGATCGGGCGACGGCTCCGGGGGGGGGCCCGGAGGGGGCCGGCCCCGATCCGCTGGCCGGGTTTCCGGTGACCGGGAGGATCCGGACCCTGATCGCCGCGGGCCCGGAATCCGTGCCGGACCTGACGGGGTTCGACCTTGCCGAGGGCGGGCCGGGGCCGGCTCCGGACGGCAGGTCCGCATCCGCGGCCGGAAGCGCCGGGCCTGCGGCGATCAGGGCGCGGGAAACCGCGGCGCCTGCGGGCCGCAGGGCAGCGGGGACCGGCGCGGCGGAAGGGATCCTGCCCAAGGGTCGCGCCGCGTCCCGGACCGCCCGGGGCGGGGCCTCCCGGGACGGGGAGTACCGGAACGCCGCTGTCCTGCGGGCGGAGATCCCGGAATTGCTCGCGGTTGTCCGGGGATCGGATCCCCGCCGTGCGGCGGAGTTCCTGAACCTCGCGCTTTCCCGCCTCGCCCGATGCGCCGAGTCCGCGGACGGAGTCGTGGACTCCTTCGCCGGGGGGACGATTCTGGCCTTCTGGGGAGCTCCCGCCTCCACCGGAAAAGACGCGGAAGCCGCCGGCCGGGCCGCCCTCGGGATGCGCAGGGTGGCCGGGATCCTGTCCCGGGGACGGGCCGTCTCGGGGGAGCCTCGGTTGCGCCTGTCCTGCGCCCTGGACGCCAGCCCGGTGCTGGCGGGCTGGCTCGGTTCTCCCGCCCGCCGTTCGTACACGGTAGCCGGAGAGGCTGTCCGGAGATCCGCCGGCATCGGTTACCTGAACCGGGCCCTGGGCACGGACATCCTGGTCTCCGAGTACGCCATGAGGCTCATGGGGAACGCCTTCCGGTTCCACCCTGCGGACAGCCTGGGGGGAACGGGGAAGGACGGGTCGATCGGGGTGTACGCCCTGCTGGGGCGGAGGGGAGACCCCGCCTGCCCCCGGGACATCAAGGACCTGCAGGAACTCCTGGGGACGGTCTAGAAGGGTTCGAACCTCTGGGCGTCGAACCAATACCGTTCGGCCTCGTCCTGTATTGCCAGCAGATCCTTGTAATGCTTTTGTTCCCAGTCCGCCAGGGTATCGAAGAAGGCTCTCAGCGCGGGAACGACGGTCTCCTCCGCAGCCTTGCGGTAGTGCCGGACGGCCTCCACCTCCAGCAGGACTCCCGCGGCCACGGCGGTCACGAGGTGCTGGCTGCTCCCCACCCTCTTGCAGAACTCCTCCGTGACCAGGGGGCTTCGGCCCTCCATGGCGAAGACGTCCGCCGCCAGGTTTTCGCTGGGCACCCTGCCCTGGGAGAGTTCCTTGTAGTAGGAGAGGAGCCAGTTGTAGTGCCGCTCCTCCTCCTTGCCCCGTTCCCGGAAGAACTCGGCCACCGGGCCGTCCGATTTCTCCGCGGCTTCCATGTAGATGGTCACGCTGTCCAGTTCGCCCTTCAGGCCCTTCTTGACGGCCGCCAATAAGTGTTCCATCCCACCAGTATACTTCCGCGGCCACGGGTTCTCAAGACCGCGGGCTTGCCATTGCGGGGCTTCGGTGGTAGCGTCCCCGCATGAGCATCGAGCAGTTCGCGGACGGCGTGGCCTTCCTGGCCTCCCGGTCCCCGATTTTCGGCGACAAGCCGCTGGACGTAACCCTGATCGCGAACCCCCGGGCGGGGGGATTCACCCGGCGTTTCGTCTACGCCCGCCACCTGGCGGAGATCAAGCTCCTCGCGGGGCGGGCCGCCGCCCTTCCGATCCGAAAGGCGCCGGTCACCTTCCGGCTCCACTCCACCCTGTACCCCCGGCACGCCGCGGAGGTCACCCGGGCCCTGGCCGAGGAAGCCCGGGCGGCGCCGGAGGTCGAGCGCCTGGTGATCACCGCCGGCGGGGACGGGACGACCCTGGAGGCCCTCTCGACCCTCATGAGCCTGAGCGAGGCGGAGCGGAGCCGCTTCGTGGTCCTGCGCCTTCCCCTGGGCACGGGCAACGACGGGGCGGATTCCCGGGAACTGCTCCCCGCCCTGGAGCTCCTGCTGGGACCCTCCCGCTTCGACCGGCAGCCGGTTCTCCGGGTCACCCCCGCCTCCGCGGGCCGGCCCGGGGGCAGGGGACCCTGGTGGTCCTTCAACATCGCCTCCCTGGGCGCGGACGCCTTCGTCTCGGACATGACCAACCGGCTCAAGCTGACCTTCCCGGGGGACTCGTACAAACTCTGGGTGGAGCTGGCCACGGTCTTCTACGACGCCCTCTGGCCCACCCGGGGCTACGAGGTGAGGGCCTGGGACGCCCGGGGCCGGGAGGTCCGCTCCTTCCATGGGGACATGCTGCTCCTTGCCATGGGGGTGTCGGGCCGGCGGACCTACGGCTCCAACAAGCCCATCCTGCCGGACGACGACGACGTGTGCCTGGTGCGCCAGATGCCCCTTCTCCGGAAGCTCATCGTGAAGGGTCCCCTGACCTCCGGCCGCCACCGGGGATACCCGGAGGTGGATCTCTTCTCGGCCGCGAAGGTGGAGATCGGCTTCCGCCACCGCGCCCTGGTCCAGATGGACGGCGAGGCGGAGCGGCTCGAGCCCGAGGACTTCCCGGTCCTGTTCGAGCGCACCGAACCCGCGATCCGGGTGATCCGCAGGGCCTAGAAGATCGAAATCCCCGTCCTGGTGGTGAAGAGCTCCAGGGCCTGGGTGCCCGCCAGGGAGTTGCCCTTGGAGTTGAGCCCCGGCGACCAGACCGCCGCGGCCAGGCGGCCGGGCAGGATGGCCGCGATGCCCCCTCCGACGCCGCTCTTGGCGGGCAGGCCTACCCGGTAGACGAAATCCCCGACGGCGTCGTAGGTCCCGCAGGTCAGCATGAGGGCCGCGGTCCGCTTGGCCGGGCTGGGCTCCAGGATCCGCTCCCCCGACACCGGGCAGAGGCCGCGGTTCGCCAGGAAGAGGAAGCTCGATGCCAGGTCCCGGCAGTCCATCTCCAGGGAGCACTGGAAGAAATAGAAATCCAGGACCTCCTCCACCCGGTTGCGGAGGTTGCCGAAGCTCTTCAGGAGGTAGGCCAGGGCGGCGTTCCGGTGCCCCGTGGACCGTTCGGATTCCGCCACCTCCGGGTCGACGCGCACCGACTCGGACCCCGAGCGGGCCCGCAGGAAGCGCAGGAGCTCCTCCCGGGGATCCTGGATGGCTTCCAGGAGGATGTCCGCCACCACCAGGGCCCCGGCGTTGATGAAGGGGTTGCGGGGTATGCCCCGCTCCTGCTCCAGGAGGATCGGGGAGTTGAAGGGATCCCCCGAGGGTTCCCGCTGGATGCGGTCCCAGAGCCTGTCCCCGACGGCTCGCAGGGCCAGGATGAAGGTGAAGACCTTGGAGATGCTCTGGATCGAGAAGGGGATCGACGCGTCCCCGACCGCGTGGACACGGCCCTCCAGGGTGCGTACGGCCATGCCGAAGCGGTCCCGGGGGACCCGGGCCAGGGCGGGGATGTAGTCCGCGGGCGCCCCGAGGGGCAGGAGGGGGCGGACCTCCTCGGCGATTTCCGCAAGGATGCGGTCGTAGTCGGGTTCCATCGGGGAATTGTACCCGTCGCCGAAGACGATGCCAACCACGGCGCTGGGAAGCGGGCTTCGGAGATCCACAGGAACGACGTCGCCGGTCCAGCGTCGCCCCGTCGCCCCCGGTTCGCCCTCCATGCTATCATCCTGTCATGATCCGCCCCGACGAACCCTCCGCTCCCGGTTCCTTCCCGGAGCTTGCGATCGACCTGGAAATCCTGGCCGCAAACGTGCGCGCCCTGGCCGCCCTCTGCCGCGCCCGGGGGGTCTGTCTGACCGGTGTCGTGAAGGGTGCGGACGGCCTGGCGCCCGTGGCCCGGGCTATGCTTGCGGGAGGCTGCGAGCACATCGCCTCCTCCCGGATCGGGCAGCTGCGCGCCCTGCGGGAAGTGGGAGCTGCGGCGCCCCTGCTTCTGATCCGCGTGCCCGCCCCGGGGGAGCTGGCCGAGGTCGCCCGCTGGGCGGACCGGAGCCTCCAGTCCGACGAGTCGGTGCTCCGCGCCCTGGACCGGGAGGCGGACCGGGCGGGCCGACGTCACGGGGTCGTGCTCATGCTGGACCTGGGGGACCTGCGGGAGGGCTGGTTCGAGGAGAAAGAGCTGGCCGAGGCGGCCGTCCGGGTGGAGCGGGAGCTGCCGGCCCTGGACCTGCTCGGGATCGGCACGAACCTGGGCTGCTACGGCTCCATCCTGCCCACGGCGGAGAACCTGGGCCGCCTGGCGGGATCGGCGCGCCGGATCGAGGACCGGATCGGCCGGAAGCTAGAAATCGTGTCCGGGGGCGCCACCTCCTCCATCCCCCTGCTCCTGTCCGGGGCCCTGCCGGAGGGAATCAACAACCTCCGGGTGGGGGAGGGGCTCCTGGCGGCCCGGGACCTGCCGTACTTCTACAAGGTGGACGTGCCGGGGGTGCGCCCCGACGTCTTCACCCTGCGGGCGGAGGTGATCGAGGTCCGGTCCAAGCCCTCCCATCCGGTGGGGGAGATTTTCATCGACGCCTTCGGGGAGCGGCCGATCTACGAGGATCGGGGCCCCCGCCGCAGGGCCCTCCTGGCTGTCGGCAAGCAGGATTTCGGAAAGCACGAGTCCCTGGTGCCCCTCGAGTCCGGGGTCGAGGTGATCGGCAGCTCCAGCGACCACCTGATCTGCGACGTGGAGGCTCTGGGCCGGCCCCTTGCTGCGGGGGATGTCCTGGAGTTCGGACTATTCTACCCGGCTCTGCTCTTCGCCTCCCAGAGCCGCTATGTCCGCAAGACCTTCAAGGGCGGCGGGCAGGACCAGTAGGAAGAGGCTGCCCCGGCCGGGGCCCGGGCTCCGGGCGTAGGCTTCCCCGCCATGGGCCCGGCAGGCTGCCCGCACGATGGCCAGCCCCAGCCCGAAGCCCCCGGTCGCCCGGGACCGGGAGGGGTCCGCCCGGAAAAAGCGCTCGAAGACCCGGGGCAGGTCCTCCGGGGCGATCCCGATTCCCTCGTCCTCCACCTCCACCACGGCCCAGGCCCGAGTTCCCGGCGCACGGGGCGGATCCGGAAGGTCTCCGGCGTCGCATACAAGCCGGACCCGGACATCTACGGTCCCGCCGGGGTCCGAGAACCTCAGGGCGTTGGACACGAGGTTGCCCACGGCTCCCTCGAGGGCCGGACCGTCCCCGGATACCGGGACGGGGTCCGGGGCGTACGTCCGGATCCGCAGGCCCCCCGCCTCCGCGGAATCCCGATAGGACGCGCAGACCGCCCGGACCGCGGCAGCCAGGTCGAAGGTCTCCTTGACCCCGGTGTACGCCGAGGCGTCGGCCCGGGCCAGGCCTTCCAGGCTGCCCACCAGGCTTCCCAGCCGGAGCGCATCCCGGCGGCAGGCCTCCAGGACCGCCTCGTCGGGGGCCCGCACGCCGTCCAGCACGGCCTCCAGGCGGGCCCGGAGGGAGGCCAGGGGGGTTCGGAGCTCGTGGGACGCGTCGGCTACCAGCCGCTTGCGGAGCTCCTCCTGCTCGCCCAGGGCCTCGGATAGGCGGGAGAGGGCGCCGGACAGCTCGTCGAGCTCCCGGATCCCCGTGGGAGGCAGACGGACCCCGAAGTCGCCCCGGCCCAGGGAGCTGGCAGCCCGGGCCGCGGAGCGGAGGGGCGAGGAAAGTCTGCGGGCGCTCCATGCACCTGCCAGGCCGGCCAGGACGGCCAGGCCCAGGGCGACCGCCGCCAGGGCGCGGTCCAGGGACCGCAGGTAGGCCAGCTCCCCGTCCCGGTAGTAGACGGGGCCGTAGTATCCCGCCACAAGGGAGGGGGCGACGGCGTCGCCGGGCAGGGCGGTAAGGGCGACGGACCGCTCCCGGTAACCGCCGCCGCGGTCGGCGTCGGCCATGCGGACCGCCATGGAGGCGATCATCTGGCTGCAGAGCCCGGCGTTGTGCTCCCGGGCATCCCAGATCACGGTCCCGTTTCCGTCCAGGAAGCGGAGGATGAAGCCGTCCTCCAGGGCGCCCACCCCCAGGGACTCCATCCTCCCGTGGTCCCATTCCCCGTCGGGACCCCGGGCCGCGGCGGCGGAGGCCGCCAAGGCGCGCAGGCGGGACTCGATCCCGGAGGCGATGTACACGTCGAAGCGGTCCCGGGCTACGAACCGGGCCGCCCCGCCCGCTGCCAGGACGGCCGCCGCGGCCAGGAGGGCGTGGGAAAGGGTCAGGCGGGCCCTCAAGGTGGTGCTCACGACTCCCTCCGGAAGCGGTATCCCATCCCGCGCACGGTCTCGACCCAGCGGGGGGTCTCGGGATCCTCCCCGAGCTTGCGACGCAGGTTCTTCACGTGGGCGTCGATGGTACGGTCGAATCCGTCCCAGAGCTCACCCAGGGTTCGGGCGGCGATCTCCTCCCGGGAGAAGACCCGTCCCGGGCGGAGGGCCAGGGCTTCCAGGATCCGCCACTCCGTCGCGGTCAGGTCGACGCAGGTTCCGTCCCTGCAGGCGGTCCGGGCCTCCCGGTCCAGGGAGAGTCCCGGGAACTCCAGCTGGGATCCCGACGGCCGGGCTCTCCGGAGCACGGCCCGGGCCCGGGCCGCGAGCTCCCGGGGACTGAAGGGTTTTTCCATGTAATCGTCCGCCCCCAGGTCGAGGCCTTCGGCGGTGGCCTCCGGGCCGGACCGGGCGGTAAGCATCAGGATGGGCACGGAGGAATCCGCCCGGAGGCGGCGGCAGACCTCCCGGCCGGACAGGCCCGGCAGCATCAGATCCAATACGACCAGGACGTAGGCTCCCGTCCGGGCCCGGGCCAAGGCTGTCGGACCGTCCGCCGCCTCGTCCACTGCGAAGCCGTCCCGCTCCAGGTAGGCCCGGACCGTTTCCCGGATGCCGGGCTCGTCGTCCACGACCAGGACGCGGTCCATCGCCGCCTACCGGAGATCGTACGGCAGGAGGAGCTTTTCGACCTCGACCATCCTTCCGTCCGGCCCGTCCACGGGTACCTTGGCGAGGGTCCAGCCCCGTATCCCGGAGGTATCCGCGCCCGCGGCGGACAGGAATCCGGGGTCCAGGACGAGGACCCAGTCCTTGTCATTCTTGGAGAGGTCCGCGGCCCACTCCACGAGGCTGCCCCCGCCCAGGGAAAGGCCGTAGTGGCCCATCTGTGCGTGGTAGCCGATCCGGTCACGGGATGCGGCCGCAAGGGCGGCCAGGTGGTCCGACGGAGACCCTGCCGGCTTGCCGCCCAGGGGGGCGGAACCCAGTATGAAGCGGCCGGTCAGCCGGCCGTCCTCCACGGTCCAGGACAGGTCCGGGCCGGAGGGAAGCCGCGCGATTTCCAGCCCGGCCTCCAGGAAGGGCGCGGCGTCCAGGGTCAGGACCGCCCGCGGCGCGGATCCGGGGTCCGCGCTCAAGCGCAGCTCCTCCCCGCCCGGGGAGGCCAGGACTCGGTACTCGCCCGGGGACGGGGAGCCGAGGGCCTCGGCCGCGGCGCCGAAGGACCGGGCGGCATACCTGGCCACGACGTCCGTGGCGCCGCAGGAAGCGGCCAGGAAGGCGGCCGCCAGGGCGGCCAGGATAACCGCGGCCCCGGAGAGGGGGCGGCGGCCCCGGGAATGCTGGAAAAGGGGATTCATGGGATGCCTCCGCGGGCGGCGCTGTCCGCCGCCCGGATCCTGGTCCGATTCTGTTTGGACCGCTACAGGAGTTTCGAAAGGGACTCCACCAGTTCGTCCACGATCTCGACCTGGCCGGCGCGCACCCGGTCGATCAGGCAGTGCTTCATGTGGTGTTCCAGGACCGCCAGGGCCGCGCGCTCCAGGGCGCTGCGGGCCGCGGACACCTGGGCCAGGACGTCGTCGCAGTAGGCGTCCCCGGAGATCATGCGCCGGATTCCCCGGACCTGCCCTTCTATTCGGGCCAGCCGGGCGTCCAGGCTCCGCTTGAGGTCCTCGGGCCGGACGGTTCGTCGGCACTCAGGGAGGTCGGATACCCCGGAGCACCCGCAGCCCGGGTCCCCATGCCCTTCGTGGGCGGATCCGGGACCGGCGTGTTCAGCCCCGGGTTCGGTACCTGACGGTTTTTTCATGGGTCTACCTTTCCGCCCGGGCGCCGGGCGCGCGGAATCGTCGCAGGCGCAGGGCGTTGGAAACCACCGAGACCGAGGAAAGGGACATGGCCGCGGCGGCGAAGATCGGGTTCAGAAGGGGCCCCCCGAAGACGTGGAGGAGTCCCGCCGCCACCGGGATGCCCAGGACGTTGTAGGCGAAGGCCCAAAAAAGATTCTGCTTGATGTTCCGGATCGTGGCCCGGGACAGGGCAAGGGCCGATACCGCGTCCATCAGGTCGCTCCGGGCCAGGATGATGTCCGCGGACTCCGCGGCAACGTCCGTGCCGGAGCCGATGGCGATCCCCACGTCCGCCCGGGCCAGGGCCGGTGCGTCGTTGATCCCGTCTCCGACCATGGCGGTGACGTAGCCTTCGGCCTGGAGCTTGGCGACCTCCGAAGCCTTGTCTTCGGGCAGGACCTCCGAGAGCACCCGGTCGACGCCGACCTCCCGGGCCACCGCTTCCGCGACGGGGCGGGAGTCCCCGGTGATCATGATCGTGGTTATCCCCAGGTTCCGGAAGGCCGTGACGGCCTGCTTGCTCCCGGCCTTGACCGTGTCGGCGACCGCAAGGAGACCCTCGAGCCTGCCGTCCGCGGCGACGAAGAGGGCGGTCTTGCCCTCCCGGGAGAACCTCTCCAGGATTGCGGATGCGGGTGCCGCGTCCACGCCCCCTTCTTCCATCATCCGGGCGTTGCCGATCAGGATCCGGCGGCCCTCCACCACGGCCTCGATGCCCCGGCCCGGGATCGCCTGGAGGGAAGAGGGCGGAACCACCGCAAGACCCCGGTCCTCGGCGGCCCGGACCACGGCGGAGGCCAGAGGGTGTTCGGACCCGCGCTCCGCCCCGGCGGCCAGGGCCAGGAGGCGGTCCCGGGCCGCCCCGGCGCCGGTCCCGTCCTCGGACCCCAGGGCCTCCACGTCCGTGACCGAGGGCTTGCCGACGGTGATCGTGCCGGTCTTGTCCAGGACCACGACCCGGACCTTGTGGGCGGTCTCCAGGGCAGTCCCGCTCTTGATCAGGACTCCGAGTTCCGCACCCTTGCCGGTGCCGACCATGATGGCCGTCGGGGTCGCCAGGCCCAGGGCGCAGGGGCAGGCGATGGTCAGGACCGCGATGAAGACCCGGAGGGAGAAGACGGCGTCCTCGCCCGCCAAAAGCCAGGCCAGAGCCGCGGCCAGGGCGATGCCCACGACCACGGGCACGAAGACCCCGGAGACCTTGTCCGCCAGGGCGGCGATGGGGGCCTTGGAGCCCTGGGCTTCCTCGACCAGGCGCACGATCCGGGCCAGGGCTGTGTCCTTGCCCACCCGGGTCGCCCGGAAGACGAAGGATCCCGTGCCGTTGACCGTGGCCCCCGCCACGGAGTCCCCGGCCTTCTTCTCCACCGGCAGGCTCTCCCCGGTGAGCATGGACTCGTCCACCGAGGTCCAGCCCTCGACCACTTCGCCGTCCACGGGGATCCGCTCTCCGGGCCGGACCCGGACCTGGTCGCCGACCTCCACCTCGTCCACGGGAATCTCGATCTCCTCCGCCCCGTGCACGACCCGGGCGGTCGTCGGCGCCAGGCCCATGAGCTTCTTGATGGCTTCTGAGGCCCGTCCCTTTGACTTTGCCTCCAGGCCCTTGCCCAACAAGATCAGGGCGATGATGACCGCGGCGGTCTCGAAATAGAGGTGGGAGGCCCCCGAGAAGTCTCCCCGCGAGATCTCGAAGGTGGAGTAGGCGCTGTAGGCGATGGCGGCGGAGGTGCCGATGGCGATCAGGCTGTCCATGTTCGGGGAACCCTTGAGGAGGGTACGGAAGCCCACGGAGTAGAAGCGCCTTCCCGCCCATACGGCGGGCAGGGTCAGGATGAATTGGACGAGGGCGAAGTTGAGCGGGTATCGCATGGGGTCCAGGATCCGCGGGAGGGGGAGTCCGGCCATGTGACCCATGGCGATGTACAGGAGGGGGAGGGCGGCGGCGGCGGCCACGTAGAAATTGATCCGGAGCCTCCGGTACTCCCGTTCCTTGGCTTCCGCGTGCTCATCCGTCCCGGCCTCGGTTTCCACGGCCCGTGGTTCGTACCCGGAGTCCTGCACGGCCTTCTTGATCTCCGACAGGCGGGTCTTCTCCGGGTCGTAGGATACGGTGAGCTTTTCGGACACCAGGTTCACGTCCGCGGAAAGGACTCCGGCCAGGCCCCGCACTCCGCGCTCCACCGCGGCGGCGCAGGCCGCGCAGGTCATGCCCCCGATGGGCACGACGACGGATTTCGACTCCGGAGGCAGGACAGCCTCGTAGCCCGCATCCGCCACCGCGGCCGCGATGGCCGTCCGGTCCACGGAGAGCTCGTCGTACTCGACCCGGAGGGTCTCGGTGGCGAAGTTCACCTCGGCCTTGGCCACCCCCGGAAGGCCTCCAACGGCCCGCTCGTTGGCCCGAACGCAGGCCGCGCAGGTCATTCCCCGTATCGGTATCAGTTCGGACTTCATGCTGGTTGTTCTCCTGGGGGCGACGCGGCGGCCGCCCAGGTCTCCCGGAGGTTTGTCCTCCGCGTGGAATACGGGCGAAGCCCGTATTCCACGCGATACCCCCTGGGGGTATATTACTGCCGGCAAGGGTCGGGGGTCAAGGACGATTTCCGCAGGTGGGACATTCCCCCTCCCGGGCGGAAATGTCCGGGGGAGTCCAGTCCGCAGGGATGGCGGCGGCCGGTCCGCCCGCCTCGCCGGGGCCGTAGGCGGCCAGGTCCGCGACCACGGTGAACCGTGACCGGATCATCCCCATCCAGCAGGAGTAGGGCACCACGCCCGGGGAGCCGGGAGTGAATTCGATGACGTTATCCCCCACTGCCAGGGGCTTCTGGATGCCCAGGGAGGGGACCACCAGGGGGCTGTTGCAGCCGTTGACCGTTCCCGGGGCGGCCCGGATCACCCAGCGGACCGGGATCCCGGCCTGCACCACGAATTCCGCATACCTTCGGGACGAGAGGTCGAATTCCACGACCTGGGCGTTTCCGACCCGACGGGCGACGATCGGGGCCGGGGCTGCCGCGGTCTGGGCCGGGGGAGGGGAAGGCGGGACCGCCTGCGAGGCCGGTCCCGCCAAGCCGGCGAACGTCGGGGAAGCCGAATCTCCGCCCCGCAGCAGGGCCATAGGGGAATCCAGGCCCGAGAGGGCCCAGGCCCGCCCCAGGGAGGCTGCGCCCAGGAATGCCACAAGGACCGCGCCCGCGCGGACGGCCCCCGTGCGGAGGCGGGCCGGCAGGAAGGCGCCCCCGGCCCCGAAGGCCAGGAGGGCGGGCACCGTGCCCAGGGAGAATAGGAACATCGCGAGTGCGCCCGCGGCCGCGCTTCCGGAGCCCAGGGCGTAGAGCTGGAGGGCCTGAAGGGGTCCGCAGGGCATGAGACCGTTGGCCAGGCCCACCGTGAAGGAGCCGGCCTGGGAAGCCCAGGCGCCCGCTCGTCCCCGGAGCCGGTCCCAGAGGGGTATCCGGAACCGGGACGGCGGCAGGATCCCGCCCAGGCGCAGGGCCATGAGGATCATGAAGAGGCCTGCCGCGGCCATCACGATCGAGCGTCCGCCGATCCCCAGGTCCAGGACGCCCCCCAGGGCTCCCGCCGCGGCTCCCACGGCGGTATAGGAGACCACCCGCCCGGCGTTGTAGGCCAGGGAGGGGGCCAGGGCTCCGCCTCCCGAGCCGGCGGAAGTCCCGGATACGCCTTTCATTCCCTGGGACAGGGCGATGCCGCCGCACATGGAGACGCAGTGCAGGCCCGTCAGCAGGCCGACTACCAGGAGCATGCCCGGAGCGGACTTTCCGTCCGGTACGGGAACGAAGGAGAAAAGCCCGGCGGACTCGGCCAGGGCGAAGATACCCGCGAGTCCCAATCCGACCGCCGCCGCGATGAGCCCGTCCCGGCGTTCTTTGCCGGCGTCCCCGGGCACCGCCTCGTAGCCCGCCGCCGCGATCGCCGTGGCCAGGGAAGCCCGGATTCCGGGGTCGTCTTCGACCCCGGCCTGTAGCCATGCTTCCGCGCGGCCCCGGCGGGAGTCCGCGCGGGCGCGGTCCACCCCCGGAACCGACTCCAGGGCCTTGGCGACCTTGTGTTCGCAGTGGCCGCAGGTCATGCCGGCGACGGACAGCCGGATGCGGGCGCCGTCGGCGCCTTCGGATCTCGCTCGCTTCATGTCTCCTCCCCGATCAAGCATACCGGAGTCTATGCCGGGTTTGTGAAGATTCCGTGAAGGCCCGGGCCGTCCGGAGCCGCGCCCGGCGTTCCGACGGCTCATCCGAGGATCGAGGGCCCGGGACTGGACGTGCGGACTCGGGGGTCGGTAGGATGCGTCCGTGAAGAACGCCCAAACCACGGTGGCCAAGCTCTCGGAGGTGGCCCTGCGCCGCTGGTCCATGATCGCCCCCGGGGACCGGATCCTGATCGGGGCCTCGGGGGGCAAGGATTCCACGACCCTGGCCTACGACCTGGCGGTCAAGCGCCGCTGGTGGCCGGACCGGTTCGAGTTCCTGGCCCTCCACGTGGAAACCGACGTCGGGGAACCCCAGGACCGGTCGCCCCTGGAAGCCCTCTTCCGGGAATGGGGGGTGCCCTTCGCGTCCATCCGGGTACCGGTGATCGGGCGCCTGAAGCCCGGAGAGCGCATGAACTGCTACTGGTGCTCAACCCAGCGCCGCACCGAGCTCATCCGGTATGCCCTGGGGAACGGATTCAACAAGATCGCCCTGGGCCATCACCTGGACGACATCGTGGAAACCCTGCTCATGAACATGCTCCACAAGGGAGAGATCTCCACCATGCCCCCCGTGGTCCGGTACGCCAAGTATCCCCTGTCCGTGATCCGTCCCCTGGCCCTCTGCGAGGAGCGCCAGATAACGGCCTTCGCGGCGGAGAAAGGTTTCGCGGCGTTCACCTGCACCTGCGGCTACGACGGCGCTTCCCGGAGGAAGGAAGTGCGGGCCAAGATCGAGGCGCTGACCGGGGGTTCCTCGGACCTGAAGCGGAACCTGTTCCGCTCGATGTCCAACGTGAACGCCGAGTACCTGGCGTAGCGACTATCGGGTGCTTGGAAGCTTGTCCCGCGGACCGGCGTCGGCCGGTCCGGACCCTCAGTCCGGGAAGGCGAAGGCGCGGAAGGCCGGGGCATCCAGGGGCGGGCTCACGAGGTAGCCCTGGATCTCGTCGCAGCCCCGCATGCGCAGGGCTTCCAGCTGTTCCGTCGTCTCCACTCCCTCGGCCACGGACACCATCTCGAAGGAGCGGGCCAGGGCTATGACCGCGGTGGCGATCTGGGCCTCGCCGTACCGGTCCGTGATGGGATCGATGAAGGCCTTGTCGATCTTGAGGACGTCCACGGGAAGCTGGTCCAGGTACCGGAGGGAGGAGAAGCCGATCCCGAAGTCGTCCACCGCGAAACGCACCCCCATCTCCCGGATCGCGTCCATCACCGATTTCGTCTGCTCCATGTCCTTCATGAGCAGGGTCTCGGTGATCTCCAGCTTGAGCCGCTCCGGGGGCAGGCCCGAGGCTTCCAGGGCGTCCCGGGTGACCTTGGCCAGGGTTCCCGCCTGGAACTGCCGGGGAGACACGTTCACCGAGACCGTCAGGGGCTTGCCGTAGTCCCCCCAGAGCTTGGCGTCCGCGCAGGCGGTCCGGAGAGCCCATTCCCCCATGGGGACGATGAGGCCCGAGGACTCCGCGATATCCATGAAATCCCCGGGGCTGACGGGGCTCCCGCCCTGGGGCTTCCACCGGATCAGGGCCTCGGCCCCCGTGATCCCCGCCCCGGTTCTCGGCACGACGCCCCCCGTCGCGGCCTGGGGCTGGTAGCAGAGGTAGAACTCCCCCCGGTCCAGGGCGCGCCGGAGGCGCGACTCCAGCTCCAGCTGCCTCCGGCTGGTGTGGCCTACCTTACCGGAGGCGAAGCGGTACCGGCCCCGGCCCGCCTCCTTGGCTTCGTACATGGCCGCCTCGGCCTTCTTCTCCAGGGCTCCCGCGTCGGTTCCGTCGAAGGGGAACACGGCGATGCCCGCGCTGGCCCCCGTGAACACCTCCGAGGGACCCAGGGGAAAGCCCGCGGAGAGGGCGGCCAGGAGGCTTCCGGCCGCGGTTCCCGCGTCCTCGCTGTGGCGGACCCCGTCCAGGATCACGGCGAACTCGTCTCCCCCCAGGCGGCAGACCGTCCCGGAATCGCCCGCCCTCTCGGTGAGCCGCCGGGCCGCCTCCCGCAGAAGTTCGTCCCCGGCCGTGTAGCCCATGCTCTCGTTGATATGCTTGAACCGGTCCAGGTCCACGAAGACCAGGGCCGCCCGGGAAGCCTCCCTGCGGGCCCGCTCCAGGCTCCGGGCCAGCCGGTCCCGGAAAAGAGACCGGTTGGGGAGACCGGTCAGGGGATCGAAGAGCACCGCGTTCCGGAGGCGCTCCTCCGTGTCCCGGAGGGGCGTGAGGTCCGTGAAGACCCCGATGTAGCCGGATGCCTCGCCGGCCTCGTCCGGGATCGCCAGGACCTTCACCCGGCACGGGTAGACCTCCCCGTTTTTCCGACGGTTCCAGATCTCCCCGGTCCAGACGCCCGCGGAGCGGACCGCCTCCCAGAGGATCTGGAAGAATTCCGCGTCGTGTCGCCCGGAGTTCAGGATGCGGATGTTCTGTCCGGCCAGTTCCTCGAAATCATATCCCGTCATGGTCAGGAAGGAGGGGTTGGTTTCCAGGATCGCGCCGTCCGGGTCCGTGACTATGACCCCGTCGTACGCCGCGTCGAGTATTCGGCGGCACAGTCCCGTTTCGCTCTCCCGGGGCATCCTACTTTTCCGTCAGGTTGAAGACCCCGTCCCAGTCCCGGGCGGGGGGTTTCTTCCGGAACCCGTCCAGGCGCGCCAGGTAGGACTGGGCCGGTCCGTCTTCGGGATCGTGGGCGAGAACTTTGAGAAACAGCTTGCCCGCCTCGGTCCAGTCCTTGGCCTCGAAGACTTCCAGGGCCTGATGGAAGAGGTCCACGGTGGTCTTCAGCTTCTCCGGGGCCTCGGAGGCGAAGTCCAGGACCTCGAAGAGCCGGACGGGCTCGAAGATTCCCACCACCCGCACCCGGGCCATTTTTCGCACCAGGAACTCGGGGCCGGCCTCCTTGACCGTGGCTTCCGTGGTGAGGATCCAGGAGTTGAACTGTTTGTTGACCCCCTCCAGGCGCGCGGCCAGGTTCACGGCGTTTCCCATCATGGTGTAGTTCATCTTCTTCTCGGTGCCCATGTTGCCCACCACCATGTCGCCGGTGTTGACGCCGATTCGGGTGGCCAGGGCGGCGGGGGTCACACCCTCCGCCAGAACGGCCTCGTTCAGGACGCTCTCCGCCCGCTTCATCCGGATGGCGGACCGGAGGGCCCTGCGGCCGTGATCCGGAAGGGTGAGGGGCGCCCCGAAGAAGGCGATGATGGCGTCCCCCTCGTATTTGTCGATGGTGCCCTTCTCCTCGAGGATGATGTCGCTCATCGCAGACAGGTACCGGTTCAGGAGGCTCACCAACGCTTCCGGGTCCAGCTGTTCCGAGATGGTCGAGAAGCCCCGCACGTCCGTGAACAGGGCCGTCATGTAACGCTTGGAGCCCCCCAGCTGGGGATTGGCGCCGCTGGACACCAGTTCCTCCACGTATTCCGGGGCCAGGTAGGTGCCGAAGGCGTTCCGGAGGTAGCGCTTCTCCTTCTCCGTATTCACGAAGTCGACGGCCTCCCGGGCCACGGCCGCGGCGATGGCGGCCAGGGTGGCGCCCAGGGGGCCCACGAAGATCCGGGTCGCGGCGAAGAGGGCGAAGGATCCGCCGAAGACCAGGGCGGCGCCTCCGAGCCCCACCGCCAGGCGGATGCCGGGCTTGAAGCGGCCCATGGTCAGGACGAAGAGGGGAACCGCCAGCAGGGCCAGGAGCACGCTGGCCCAGGATCCGACGGGCCGGATGAAGGTGCGGGCCAAAATGGTGTCCGCCACGGCCGCGTGGGTTCCGACGTTGATGTACTCCCCGTGGAAGGGGTTGACCCCGATATCCGTGGTGCCCGTGTCCACCCGGCCGATGATGACGATCTTTCCCGAGAAAGCCGAGTCCAGGCGGCCGCGTATATCCTCGATCTCCGAGAGCAGGGCAGCCAGGCCCGTGGCCAGGCTGCCGGCGGCCTCGGCTTCCGCCGTGAGGGCGGAAGCGGCCTCCGGGCGGGCGGACGCCTCCGCGGCCGCCGCGAGGCGCAGGGTTTCCAGGGCGCCGGAAGCCAGGAAGTCCCGGAGAACCGATCGAGCCTCCTGCCTCCCGAGCCGCCACTGGTCGAAGGCCTCCGTGGAGGCTCCCTCCAGGGCGGATCGGATGGCGGCTTCCGATGCGTCCAGGGTTTCCGTGAGGCCTGCCAGGGTCGCGTAGGCAAGGACCAGTTCACCCCTGGGATCCGGGAGGAACCAGGATTCCAGGGAGGCGAGGGCGGAGACGGACTCGTCCAGGGCCGATTCGAGCTCTTCCAGGCGGGACAGGGCGTAGAAGGAGACGTGTTCGTAGCTCTCGAAATAGTTCTCCCGGGGCCAGTCGATCAGCATGTTGCCCTCGGGATCCAGGGGGATGTCGATGTCCCCGACGCCGCCCTCGGGCAGGGATGCCCCCAGGAGGCGGAGCCGTCCGGGCTGGAGCGATATCGTCGGGTTTCCCAGCGCCTCCAGGAGGGGCGCCGTGATCAGCTGGAGGTACCAGGCCCCGTCCACCCGGCGGGCCAGGGATATCCGCCTGCGGACTCCGTCCGGATCGATCACCACGTTCGTGAACCCCGCCCCCCGGGCGGCCTCCAGGAAGTAGGGGATGGGGGCCAGGACGTCCACGTAATCCCCCGCGGGGGCTTTCGGGTCGGCCTCCACCGCCGCCGAGAAGCGCTGCCGGGCGGCGGCCCTCCGCTCGGCCTGCTCGCCCTCCAGGGGGACCGTCTGCAGGTTGAGGGTCGCCCAGACCCTTCCGTTGAGCCCGGCCGCCCGGCCCAGGTAGCGGTCGTTGTCCTGGGCCAGGCCCTTGGCCCGGCCGAGGAGGCCGTCCCGCTCCGAGGCTATCAGGTCTCCGAGCTGGGCCGCGTATTCCCGGGCCTCCTTGGGGGAGATCTGGCCGGAAGCCAGGGCGTTGAAGAGGTCGGACACGTTGGAGCCGATGTCGCCGAAGCTCCTCTGGAAGTCCCGGGGCAGGCCCCTCTGGAGGTACACCGCGTCGATGCCCGGAGGGCTCGAGTCCAGGTACTCGATATCGAAGACCACGGCGGAGGCGCCGAATTCCTTGAGCCGCAGAAGGCCGTCCGCCACCACGGACCGGGGCCAGGGGAAGACTCCCACGTGGGCTATGGCCCGGTCGTCCACGTCCAGCAGGGCCACCCGCTCCGTACGGGGGCGCTGGGGCCGGAGGCCCAGGAAGAGGTCGTAGACGCTGGATTCCGCGTTCCGGAAGAAGGGGGTAAGGTAGAGGGCCGAGAAGAGAACCGCCGATCCGATCGCCGCCAGGGCGGGAGCGCGCTGAATCTTCACCAAAGCCTCCTTGCGAATCGAAGAGGGTCCTCAATTTCTTAGTAAACTAGTTATATAATGACAAAATCGCTTAGGATTTCCGGGACAATCGCAGTATAGTGGGTTATAGTACGGGATACAACATTGGACGGCGATCCCCGGATTGAAAACGAGAGGAAGAGCATGAGAAACGTCGTACTGTTCCTGCTGGCGCTGGGCCTGGCGATGCCGGCCCTGCACGCCCAGTCGGCGAAGGAAATGGACGCCCTGCTGGCGGACGGGCAGGTCTCCCATGCCCGGGCGGCCCGGTACGTCCTGCCGGCGGCGGGAATTTTACCCGCCGGGGTTTCCGAGGCGGACGCCTTCAAGTCGGCCCTGGAAAAAGGGTGGCTGCCGGAAGGTTCCGATCCCGGCTCTCCCCTGCGCCTGGACGAAGCCGCATACCTCCTTATGGGGGCGTTTTCCCTGGAGGGCGGACTCCTGTACTCCCTTTTCCCCGGCCCCCGGTACGCCTACCGTGAACTCGTGTACCGGCAGTACATCCAGGGCCGCCGGGATCCCGCCCAGGTCGTGACGGGCGGGCGCCTGGTCCACATTCTCGGCCGGGCCCTGGACGCCAAGGGAGGCGGGGAATGAGACTCCTGCGACATTCAGCGGCCGCAGCCGCCGCCTCGATCCTGCTTTTGATCGCGGCCCCCGCCCCGGCCTCGGACTTCGGCACGGCCCTGAGCCTGGCGCCCAAGGTGTCCCAGGAGGGTTTCACTCTCACCGTCATGGCCAATCCCTGGTTTTCCGCCCTGATCGGCGAGACCGGGGAGCTCTACCTGTCCGGGGTCGTCAAGCTGGAAACCACCTTCGAATCCGCCACCCTCCTTCTGGACCT
>JBFZER010000333.1:0-9507 GCA_041306765.1 Spirochaetota bacterium
CAATGACTCTTCCCGGATCATCGAGGAGCGGTGGCCGGACATGGACTGGGCGGAAAGACTCGACAGGAAGGCCGCGGCGCCGAGCACGGCCGCCGCGGCGAGGAACAGCATGGTCCGGGCAGCCCGCCTCATCCGATCCGCCCCGCCTACCGGTAGGCCTGTCCCTGGATTTCGTCTATATACTGGGAGGCGCTGTGGGCGGCCACCGCGCCGTCCGCCACCGCGGTGATGAGCTGGCGGAAGGGAGTGGCCCGGACGTCCCCCGCGGCGAAGATGCCCGGGATGGAGGTCTCCATCCGGTCGTTGGTTATAAGAGAGCCCGCCTCGTCCTTGGCGGCCTCGGGCGCGAGTCCGGTCTGGGGCAGGGATCCCACGAAGACAAAGACGGCGTCCACGGACTCCCGGTATTCCTCTCCCGTTTCCGCCCTGACCAGGGTAACCGCCTCCACCTGCCGGGAGCCGTGGATCTCCTTGACCGCGTGGTTGAACCTGGTCTCGATCCGGGGATTGTCCAGGACCCGCCGGGCCAGGGCCTTCTGGGCGCGGAATCGGTCCTTGCGGTGGACCAGGATGACCCGGTCCGTCAGCTTGGAAAGGAACATGGCTTCGTCGCAGGCGGCATCCCCTCCTCCCACGACCAGGATGCGCTTGCCCTTGAAGAAGGGGCCGTCGCAGGTCGCGCAGTAGGAGACCCCCCGGCCCGAGAATTCCGACTCCCCCGGGACATCCAGGAGCCGGTGCTTGGCCCCCGTCGCAAGGATCACGGCCCAGGTGGTGACGGGACCGTCCGAGGTCTCCAGGGCGAAGAATATCCCCTCCTTGCGCAGGGAGGAGACTCCGGAGGTTCGGATCTCGGCGCCGAATTCCTCGGCCTGGCGGCGCATGAGGTCCGCGAAGTCGAAGCCGCTCACCGGTTCGGCGATGCCGGGATAGTTTTCCAGACGGTCGATCACGAGGGCCTGCCCTCCGGGAGCCATCTCCTCCAGGAGCAGGGTTTTCAGGTTCGCCCGCGCGCCGTACTGCGCCGCGCCCAGGCCCGCACCGCCCGCGCCGATTACGACCAGATCCCAATCGGGTTTCATGATTGCCTCCGGAAAGGGTTAATATTCCATTATCAATATATTTAATTTAAACTATCGATGCCCGGGGGAAATCGTTCCGGCCTTCGCACATCGACTATACAAGACACACCCTGAAGAGGGCAAGCAGATCGCTGCCGGCGGCCGGGCCGGGATCCCCTGAGTCCCGGGCCGGGGCTGCAGGAGCGGCCGGTTCTCAACCCGGGTGTTTCGGGAACCGGATGAAGGTATGGGCCCCCCCCTCGTCCACCTTCCTCTCGCTCCCCTTGACCTGGGATGCGAGGGCCGAGACGAGCTCGGTGCCGAGTCCGCTGGAGAAGGAGGGGTAGCCGCGTCGGTCGTGCTCGCCGCTGCTGGCGGGACGGGCCCGGGAGGCCGCGAACCCGACCCCGTCGTCGGACACCTCGAGCTCCCAGGATTCCCCCCGGTCGTGCATCAGGATGCTGACCTTGCCCGGTCCCCCTCCGGGGAAGGCGTGCTTGAAGGAGTTGGATACCAACTCGTTCGTGATGATGGCCAAGGGAATCGCGGTATCCAGGTCGAGCCGGACACCCGGAGCCCTGACCTGGTATTCCACACCCCGGTACGAGGCTTCGTAGATCCCGGACAGGTATTCCGCAAGCCGTTCCAGGTAGGGCTCCATCTCGACACCCTCCAGGTCCATGGATCGGTACAGCTGTTCGTGGATCATGGCCATGGACTGGATCTGGGTCTGGCACTCCAGGAAGACCCCCCGCACACCGTCGTCGTTCACGGCGTTTTCCTGGAGGTTCAAGAGGCTGGACACCACCTGGAGGTTGTTCTTGACCCTGTGGTGTATCTCCTTGAGGAGGATTTCCTTGGACTCCAGGTCGCTCTCCAGCTTTTGCAGATACTCCTTCCGGTGGGTGATGTCCCGGATGATGCCCACGGTTCCGACACGCAGGTTCTCGTGCTCGGGAAGATCCAAGCCGGTGCTGGAGACCTCCCCGTAGGCGTTCACGGAGCCCAGGAAGGGATCCCCGGGATGGGAGCCGTGGATCAGGCGGACCTCCAGGTTGCGGGTCATCCGGGGACCCGTCCGCCTCTCGTCGAACAGCTTGGGAGCCTGATCGGACCCCGTGACTACCCCGGAATACCGGTCGAGGACGGAATCCTTGCTCACGTTGGGGATATCGTCGGGATGGATTATTCGGGTGAAATGCTGGCCGATGAGCTTGGCGGGATCCCATCCGAGGCTGCGTACGGCCTCGTTCAGGTAGAGGAAATTGCCGTCGGCGTCCAGCATGTACACGATGTCCGGGATGGCCTGAAGCAGGTTCAGGTATTGACGTTCTGTTATCGACAGGAACGCGTTGTGACGGGAGATGCTCTCCCGCAGGTTCCGGGATTTGCGGATCTGGGCGGGCAGGTGGCGCAGCCATTCCCCGCCGGGATCCCTGAGCAGGAAGACGCTGGATTCGTCACGGACGGTGTTCTCGGCCCGTGTCGGATCCGCCCCGGGATCCACCAGGAGCACGGCGGGCAGGGGCCAGAGGGAGAGCCGGTCCGCGAGGTCCCCGGCGGAGAAAGAAAAATCCGTTACGATCACGTCCGCCGAACCGGAGGCGATGAGAGCTTCGATCTCCTGCACCGTGGCCGGAAAGGAGATTTCCAGGGAACCGTCGCGGATGCCGGCCACGGCGGCGCGCTCCGCCGGGTCCCCCGCGGCGTACAAGACCCGTATCACGCCCAAGCCGCTTCCGAGAGAAACCCGGTGCTTGCGATCGCTATCGCGATGGAAGGCTCCGGGGCCTGGAATTCCGAAGCCGCGCCGTTGGTCGCCATGAGATTACACTACAGGCATGCCGAAGGGGCTGTCAAGGCGAGCCGGGAACCCGCCGAACCTTAAGGGGGCATACTCGAATCAAACATTACGGCACACCGAAGGTCTGTATCCCGGACGTTCCTGGGGAGGCTCGGATGAAACGCAAGAACATTCTCATCGTGGACGAATCGGATCTTTTCCGGGATTACGTCAAGAGCCGTCTCACCCAGTTCAATCTCGACGTGGAAACCGCCATCAACGGACTGGACGGCGCGGCCAAGCTCAGAAACGTCCTGCCCGACGCCGTGATCCTGGACTACCACCTCTCCCGGAAGACCTGCAAGGAACTGCTGGAGGAGAAGGCGCGGAATCCCAACACCGCCGGCATACCGGTCATCCTGACGGCCCAGAAGATCGACAAGAACCGGCTGCTCGAACTAGTCGCCTTCAATATAAAGAAGGTTTTCATGAAGCCGATCAAGATCGACGCCCTCTACCAGACCCTCTCGGAGATCCTGGGCGTCCCGTTCGAGATCGACACGACTCCCTGCGTTATCGAGGCGCACGTAAACGACGCCATCCTGTTCATAGAGATCGCCCAGGGGATGAACCGGGAGAAAATCGAGCTGCTTCGCTTCAAGATCGCGGAACTCCTGGAACTCTACGGGATCTCCCATCCCCGGGTCCTCATCATGATCTCGGACATGGAGCTCTCCTTCGTGGACGGCCCCAACCTGGAAGCCCTCCTGGAAACCGTGCTCTCGGCATCCCATGCGCGGAACCGGCACCTCAAGATCCTGACCCGCTCCTCCTTCGTGCGGGCCTTCGTGCAGGGCCGGGGCGGCTACGCCGACATCGAGGTCGTGGACGACCTGCGCAAGGCCATGGACGGGCTGCTGGCGGACGCGGGTTCCGGGGATTCCGGAGCCGCCCGGGGCGAGATCATCTCGGAACGCATCCTTTCCGCGGACCGCCGGGAATCCAGCTCGGAATCCGTGGAGATGCGCTTCGAGGTGGAGGCGAAAAAGCCCCTGTCCATCGAGGCCCTGCGGGAGACGGGCAGGGGTCTGGATATCGCCGTCGTGGACGACGACTTCGTGATCCAGGAACTCATCAAGACAACCTTCGGGGCCATCTCGGCCAAGGTGACGAGCTTCTCCGAAGGGCGTTCCTTCCTGGAATCCCTGCGGGAGGGGGGCAGCCACGACCTCGTGTTCCTGGACATCCTCATGCCCGGCATGAACGGCTACGAGGTGCTGGACGCCCTGCGGGTGGACAAGGTCGAAGTGCCCGTCATCATCCTCTCGGCCCTCGGACAGAAGGAAGCGGTGCTCAAGGCCTTCCAACGGGGCGTGAAGAGCTACCTGATCAAACCCCTGAAGCCCGAACAGATACTCCGGAAGACCCTGGAAATCCTGAAGGCGAATTTCTGACATGGAGGAAGGCATGCGCGAACCTCGGCCGGAAGCCCTGTTTCGGGCGGCCTTCGAGCAATACCCCGTTGCAGCGGTGCTGACGGACGAACTCGGGCGGCCCACCCTCTGGAATTCGGCTTTCGACGCGGCATTCCACATCCTGGCGGGACATGAGCCGGACACTCTCCGGGAATCCCTTTTCGAATGGATGGAGCGCAGGGAGAGCTTCAAGTTCTCCCGTTTCGTCGCGGGCATCCTGGCCGGCCGGCAGCGATCGGTCCAGCTGGACAGCCCGGTGCTCGCCGCGGGGGGCGAGAAGCTCTGGTTCCGGATCCGGCTCTCCCGGGTGGACCTGCCCGCGGTGTCCGAGGGCCCGCCGGGTGTCCGCATCCTGGCCACCTTCGAGGACGACACCGAGCGGAAGCGCCGGGAACTCAGCCTCCTGGCGGCGAAGGAGGAGGCGGAGAAGGCGACCCAGACAAAGAGCGTCTTCCTGGCCAACATGAGCCACGAGATCCGGACCCCCATCCAGACGATCCTGGGGATGACGGAACTCCTGGGCGACACGAAGCTGGACAAGGAGCAGATGGATTACGCACGCACGGTGCGTTTCAGCGCGGACATCCTGCTGGGGTTGATCAACGATATCCTGGATTTCTCCAAGATCGAGGCGGGAAAGATGGAATTGGAGCGGACGGAGTTCGACCTCCGCTCCGTGGTGGCCCAGGCCGGGGACCTGTTGATCCTGGACGCCCACAAGAAAGGCCTCGAGGTGATTCTGGAGACGGACGAGCGGCTCCCCCGCATCCTCCAGGGGGACCCCGGACGGTTCCGCCAGATCATCGTGAATCTGCTCAAGAACGCCATCAAGCATACCCCCTCCGGGGAGATCGTGGTCTCCCTGTCCCCCCTGGAAACGGCGGGCCGGGCCTTCCTCCGCTGCGACGTGGCCGATTCCGGAACGGGCGTGCCGGAATCGGTCCGTCCCCGGCTCTTCACCCCCTTCACCCAGGCCGTTTCTCACCTCACCCGGGGCGGCACGGGCCTGGGACTGGCGATCAGCCGGCACTTCTCGGAACTCATGGGGGGCCGCATCGGCTACGTGCCGGGAGGGAACGGCGGCTCCGTGTTCTGGTTCGAGATCCCCCTGGAGCCCGGCAGCCACGACCAGCCGCCCCGGTACCGCCCCTTCGAACCCGCCGCCCGCATACTCTGTGTGGACGACCACCCCCGGGCGCGGGACTTCCTGATCCGCGTCCTGGGCACCTTCGGCATATCCGCCGAGGCGGTATCCTCCGGGGAGGAAGCCCTTTCGGTCCTGAGACGGACCCGCCGGGACGGCCAACCCTTCGACCTCTGCCTGATTGACCAGGAGATGCCGGGGATGGACGGTTGGCGCCTGGCCAGCGAGATCAAATCGGACCCGGAGCTGGACTCCGTCCGCCTGGTCCTGATGATCCCCGAGGGGGGTCACGGCGCCGAGGCCAAGATGAAACTCCTTCAATGGTTCGATGCCGACGTCTCCAAGCCCGTCAATCCCGAGGAACTCCACGAGGCGCTGACGAAGGCCCTGTCGGAGGTGCCCGAACTGGAGGCGGTGGACGAGGATTCCCCGGCCCGGGAGGAACCAAAAGCCGGGGAAGGCCGCTCCGTCCTCCTTGCGGAGGACCACGCGGTCAACCAGGAGCTATTCACCCTGCTTCTGGAGCGGCTGGGATGCCGCGTCACCGTGGCCTCGGACGGCGTGGAAGCCCTGGAGCGGGGATCCGAGGCCGCCTTCGACCTGGTGCTCATGGACATCTTCATGCCCCGCATGAACGGCTATGAGGCCGCCCGGGCCCTCCGCTCCAAAGGGTACCGGGGACCCATCGTGGCCGTTACGGCCAGCGCCCTCAAGGGAGAGCGGGACAAGTGCCTGGAGTCCGGCATGGACGACATCCTGACCAAGCCGTTCAAGAAGGCGGACCTGGAAACCCTGCTGGCCCGGATCTTTCCCCGGAAGGCCCCGCCTCCCGCGGGGGCCGGGGGCATATCCCCTTCCCCGGTTCCGGCCGTCCTGGCTCCGGCAGTCGATGTCCGGGCCGCTCCAGACAGGGCCGTCCTCGACTTCGACGCCGCGGTGGAAACCTTCCTGGGAAACCGGGACACCGTGCTGGGCCTGCTGGACCGCTTCATCCGGAAAGCGGAAGGCCAGCTCGAGGAGTTGGCCGCCGCGGAAGCCGCGGGGGACTGGAAAAAAGCCCGGGAGACGGCGCACTCGATCAAGGGCGCAGCCTGGAACCTCTCGGCCCGGCGGCTGGGGGACGCCGCTGGGACCGTCGAGGACGCCGGCCGGGACGCCCGGGGCGACCAGGTGCGGGACGGCCTGTCCGCCCTTCGGGATGCGCTGGGGGAATTGAAGGAAGCGGTGGATACGGTAAACAGTCAACGGTGAACGGCGGACAGAATAGAATCCCACCGTCCACCGTCCACCGTCCACCGTCCACTGTCCACTGTCCACCGTCCACCGCTATACTCCCCCCATGCTCGCGACCTACCATGCCCACACCACCTTCTGCGACGGGAAGGAGAGCCCGGACGCCATGGCGGACGCCGCCTTCGCGGCGGGCTATCGGATCTTCGGCTTCTCGGCCCACGCGCCGGTCCCCGTGCCCTCGCCGGGCAACCTGAGCCCAGATCGGGTAGGCCCGTACGCCGCGGCGGTTCGGGCCGCGGCGCTGCGGTACGAGGGCCGGATGGAGATCCTCACGGGTCTGGAGATCGAATGGGTCCCGGGGCTGGGCATCCCCCCCGGGGACGGTTACGCCGAGGTGGCCATCGACTACCGTATCGGCTCCCTGCATTTCGCGAGCCCGGCATCGGGCGTTTTCTTTTCCGTGGACGGTCCTGCGGCGGAATTCGATCGCGCCATGGCCCGAGACTACGGGGGGGACGGCGGCAGGCTGTTTCGCGACTATTACCGGGAGCTCGCGGGGCTCATCCGGACCGGCGGCTTCGAGATCCTGGGACATCTGGACATCGTCAAAATGCACAACCGGGGCGGAAGATGGTTCGATGAGACCTCCCCGGCTTACCGCTCCGCGGCGTTCGAAGCGGTCGGGGCCCTGGAGGGCACGGGAATCGCGGTGGAGGTAAACACCGGAGGGATCGCCCGGGGCAAGACCTCCGAGCCGTATCCGGGACTCGCCATTCTCCGGGAACTCAGGCGGCGCGGAATCCCGATCGTGATCGGAGCGGATGCCCACGCCCCGGGCCACCTGGCCCTTTCCTGGAGAAGGATCGGTCTGGAACTCGCCCGGGAGGCCGGCTACCGGGAACTGGCCGTGCTGGGTCGGAGCGGCTGGACGACGGGCCCCCTGGAATAGACCCGGGGCGGCCCGGCCCGGCCCGCCGGAGCGGGGGAGATCAGCGGTTGCGCCGCTCCTCGCTCTTCTGGCACTCGATGCAGAGCACCGCGTAGGGAATGGCTTCCAATCGCTCCCGGGGGATCTTCTTGGAGCACTTCACGCATAGGCCGTACTTGCCGAGCTGTATGCGCGCGAGGGCCGCGTCGATCGCCCGGACGCGCTTGATGTCCTGGGAACCCAGGGCTTCTATCATCTTGCGGTCGATATCGTCAGAAGCGACGTCCGCGAAGTCCTTGGGATCCATTTCTTCGACGATGGCGCGGAAATCCGCGTTCGTGGCGATCAGGTTGTCCAGGATCTCCCGCTTCTGCCGGAGGAGTGATTCCTTCATTAGCTCGACGAAGTCCACTTCCATGGTCCCCTCCTGGGCTTGGATTCGAAAAAAGCATCGGCACCATGCCGGAAAACCGCGGGAATGTCAACCGGTTGACACGTTCCCCGGGGAACCCATACTATTATAGCCGTCCCACCCGCCCCTGCAAGCCGGAGGAGGATCGGGACTCAAAATCCGTCTGGAGGAACTGTGGCGAAGGAAGAAGCGATCGAGGTGGAGGGCAAGGTCAAAGAAGCCCTCCCCAATACGATGTTCCGGGTCGAGTTGCCGACCGGGCACGTGATACTGGCTCACCTGTCCGGGAAAATGAGAAAGCACTACATCCGAATCGTGCCCGGCGACACCGTCAAGGTCGCCCTTTCCCCCTACGACCTCAACCGCGGACGGATCATCTACCGGGAGCGCTGAGCCCCCGTCCTCACCATCACCCAGACAGCCCCGCTTCCTCCCCGCCTTCGGTCCGCCGTTCCGTGACGGCCCGCCAGGGGGGAGGTTTCGAGGAAGTCCCGGACCGTCTTTTTCAACACCGGTTCCCCCTCCGAGTGGTGGCCTTTCCCGTGGATGATCAGCACCTTGGCAAGACCCCGGGACGCCGCATCGCGGAAAAACAGGGACAGGGACTCCTCGGCTGCCGCCGCGGACAGTCCGTGAAGATCCAGGACGGCCTCGATCGGCAAGGCCTCGATCTCCGCCTTCGTGAAACGGGGAGGTTCGGAATCCTCCTCCTGCTTCCGGGCAGGATCGGCGGTATCCAGCATCGCCCTCTCGAGGGTCCGGCGTGAGCTTTCCCGACGGGCCAGTTCCTCGCGCTCCCGCGCCTCGGCCTCCTCGGCCCCGGAACGGCCGGGCCTGCGGAAGTCCCGTACGGCTCTGCGGTCCCACTCCTCGAGAATCTTCCCGAAATCGGCCATGGCCTTCCTCAGTATCGAAGATAGTCCCCGGAACGGAACCAGGCTGACCTGCCGTCCGGAAACCGCAGGAGGGCCCAGTCCGGCGTCACGGTGGCAAGGACCCCGGAGCGCCCCAGGAACGACTCCGCTCGGGTGCCGGACTCCGAGGGAACCGACCAGGCTTCCGTGCTCGCGACGACCGCGTATCCGGTCCGCCGCTCCAGGGCGGAAGCGGCAGTGAGCAGGAGAGCAAGGCCGGCGGCGGCCATGAGCGTCCATCCCGCCCGCGCCGGGAATCGCGTTCCCCCCGCCCGGTCGCGCGCCGGAAAACGTGCGATCCCCAGCAGGATCAGGGAGCCCGCCAATAGAACAATCGAAACCGAGCCCAGGATACGGGGCCGGGGAAGCCGATCCCGCACTCGGGGACCGACTCCGAAGGCCTTTTCGCAAAGGGCCAGGGATTCCGCCAGACCCGGCAGCCAGAGGCTCCGCCGCTCCGCCGCCCCCAGCGCCGCCAGGGCACGGGCACCCTGTCCCTCCGACATGAAGAGGAGGCCCGCGAGGTGCAGGGCTTCGGGCTCGGAACGCCCTTCCAG
>JBFZER010000334.1:0-27400 GCA_041306765.1 Spirochaetota bacterium
TGGGGATTGTAGACGTAGGGATCGTCCCCGGCCCAGTCCTCCGTGAGGTTCACCGCCAGCTCCGCCCGCAGGTTCAAACCCGCCAAAACCGCCGCCGTGTCCGCCCCGATCTGGTGGAACCGGTTGTACAGGATGGTTATGGCTCCGGGCAGGCCGGTCATGTCGAAGGCCGGAGTGAGCAGGTACCCGTAGAAGTACTGGACCCCCCAGTCGACCGATCCCGTCGTGGCGGTGAACCGCAAGCCCGCTTGGGCGTAGTCCAAGGTGTCCGTATCCGGCACGGCGAGGGACGCACCGAGACTGATATAGTTTTTGACGGTGTCCAGGACGGTAGGCGACCAGGGGCCGGCCCAAGCGATCGCATTCGGTTCGAAGGACGGCAGGAACACCACCTCCACCTGGGTCATCGGCCCCGCCGTCCAGGAAATCCGGACCAGGGGCCGGGCGACCCGGCGCTCCAGGTCGTCGATCACCGTCAGGTCCGTGAGGTCCAGGGGATTGACGACGTTCAGGGGTCCCTGGGAATCGGCCTTGCCCCAGGACACCTTGCGGATGCCCCCCTCCACGGTGACGCTCCCCAGGAAGAGCCGAAGGAAGGCCTCCTCCACCGCCTGGTCCAGGAATTCCGAGGCCGTGGCGGCGTCCAGGGCGGGTTCGGTGATTTGGAGCCGGAGGGCGGCGTAGGCGGAGATCCCGGATGCCGTGAGGTCCACCGAGGCGGCCGTGGCGTTCTCCGGCTCCGCGGCGGCGGGATCCGAAAGGTCCTCCGGGAAGAGAACGGCGCCCAGGACCAGCTTGCCGTGGACCGTGACCGCCGCCGGGGCGGAGGCCCGGTCCGGGGCGGCCGCGGGCTCTTCCGCCCCGTTCCCGAACCCGAAGGCCTGGGCGGCGGCCCGGGCCGGGGGGAGGAGGATCAGGGCGAGACCCAGGAGCAGGGTGGGGAAGGAGCGCTTCAGGGACTTCATCAGGGCCTCCCGGTTTCCAGGAACCGCACGGTGAAGACCGAGGGCGGGATCTTCTCGTCGTACTTCAAGATGTCCACGAAGAGGACCGTGGATGTGCCGGCCGGGACGCTCCGCATGGTGGTCTGCACGGGCGATAGGCGCCCCTGGATGTCCTGCACCTTGTCGACGGTCAGGGTCTTCGCCAGGGTGTCCTTCCTGTCGTACATCTCGGCTTTCCAGGAGATGGAGTCGGCCTTCCCGATCCATAAGAGCATCCGGGAGTACTGGTAGCCCGGGTCCTTGGGCCGGGCTTCCAGGACCCAGCAGGCTTTTCCGTCCAGGGACTCCTCCCGGACCAGGGTGAAGGTGTCCCGGTCCACGTCCCGGTCCATGAGGGAGACATCGTCGTAGGAGAAGTCGGTTCCCATGAAGGATCCGGATCCCTCCCCGGCGGAGATTCGGCGGACCTTTCCCAGGGAGGGCAGGAATATCCACCGGTCCTCGGGCTTGCCGGGCCCCTGGATGGTCAGGAACCGGGTGCCCGCAACGCCGGCGGGTTTCTGGAACACGATCATCGTCGCGTCCGCCCCGTCCACGGTTGCGGAATACTGGTCCAGAAGGCGCTCGGTCTTCGCGCCGGACTTGTCGGTGATGACCATGCGGGCCCGGGTGGACACCGTGTCCGCCTGGATGCGTTCCCGGGCGGCCCGGGCTATCTCCCGGGCGTCCTGGGCGCCGGACGACAGGACCGCGAGCGCCAGGGCCGCGGCGGTCAGCAAGACTCTCTTCATGGGGATACCTCCGCTGGGGACTTGGGACGACGGGTCGGGATCGGCCGCTTGATGAAGGCCGGATCCGCGAGGGAGAGAAGGACGGGAAGGACCGTCAGGCTCACCAGGGCGCTGGAGGCCATGGCCAGGGCGATCAGGAGGCCGAGGTCTCCGAGCATCTTGAACCGGGATAGCATGAGGACCGCGAAACCCGCCCCCACGGAGGCGGCGTTGAAGAGGATGGCCTTTCCCGAGGTCAGGAAGGTTCTCCGCAGGAAGTCGTTTTCCCCGCCGCCGGCCAGGTACTCCCGGTGGTAGGCGGCCATGTAGTGGACGATGTAGTCGATCCCGATGCCCACGGTGATGCTGGCCATCATGGCGGTTCCGATGTTCAGCTTGATACCCGCGGCCCACATGACCGCGAAATTGACCAGGACCGAGACGGACAGGGGCGCAAGCCCGATGAGTCCCGCGACGGCGGAACGGTAATATACGGAAAGGATCAGGAAGACCATGACCAGGGAGAAGGCCACGGAGCTCAGCTGGGACTGGACCACGAGGCGGTTCAGGGACCGCTCCACCAGGGCCGCGCCTCCGATCTCCACGGTCACGTCATCCGGAAAGCGCTCGTCGACGTAGCCGCGGATGGCCGTAACGGCTCGATCCGTATCGATCTGGCCCAGGGTTCGGAGCTGGATGCCCGTCCGGATAGCCGTAGGCTCCAGCGGATCGTTCGCGAAGGACGAGAGATCCCCGGACAGGAGCACCAGATAGTTCGAGATCAGGGCCTTGAGCTCTTCGGGGGTGGATTTTCCGTATCGCTCGGGGTCCGTCGGTATCTCGTAGTACGCAGTCCCCCGGTAATTGACCGCCCGATAGATCCGGTCCGCCAGCTGGTCCGCGGACAGGCCCCGGGTGGGGCCCTCCGAAAGGGCGAGGTTCACGAGCTCCGCCACGCCGAGGCCGTCCAGGGGCTCCCGGGCTCGTCCGTCATCGGCCGCCCGGGCGGTCCCCGCGGCCGCCCGGTCCTCGGCACCCCCGGTTGCCGGGGAGGCGGCTTCCGGGAATCCGAACCCGAAGGCGGGCTCGCCCTCCGGGATCCCGGGGGAGGAAGAGGCGCTTCCCGCGGCCGCCGGGTTTGCGGGCCGGAGGCCCTCGGGGCTCTCGTCGGCGTTGAGGATCTGGTTCATCCGTTTCACCAGGTCGGTGAAGCCCGCGGCCTTGCCGACCTCGGGGACGTTTTCCTGGAGGTACGCCGACAGACCGTCCAGGGCGGAAAGGACGTCGGGTCGGAGGACCTCCCCGGGGATCGGAGAGCGGACGACTACGCTCATGGTCTTCGAACCCCCGAAATACTCCCGGATGAAGCGGTCCGACCGGGCGATCTCCGTGTCCTGGCGGAAGTACTCCACCAGGACGTTGTCGATGACCAGTCGGGAGACCCCGAAGCAGGAGAGGAAGGCGGTCAGGCCCGCGACCGCCAGGATGGATCTGCGCTTGCGGGAAGCCGCGCACAGGGAGTCCGCGATGGCCGCGCTCAGGGGATCCTCCGACCCGGTCTCGATCTCCGAGACCCGGTACCGGGGCAGGCGCCGCGGGGGGCCCCGCAGGATGAGCAGGGCCGGGATCAGGGTGACGGAAACACCGAAAGCCGCCAGGACCCCGAAGCTGGAGAACACGCCGAACTCGAAGATGGGCACCACCGGGGTGAAGCAGAAGGAGACGAAGCCCGCGAAGGTTGTCAGGGCGGCCAGCAGGACCGGGGCTCGCACGGCGCGCAGGGCCTGGAAGACGATACGCCGGTGGGCCTCCCCGTCGGGGTTTCCCGCCCCGGCCATCTCGTCGTAGTAGTGGCTGACCACGTGGATCCCGTAGGCGCTGCCCACGGCCACCAGGATGACCGGAAGGACCGTGGACAGGATGGAGAGCTCGACGCCCGCCAGGGGCATGGCCCCAACGGCCCAGATGGTGGATATCAGCACGGTAAGGATGGGCAGGACGATGCCCCCGGCCCGGCGGAAGGAGAGGAAAAGGACCGCTAGAACCACCGCGACTACCAGGGGAATCAGGAAGACCAGGTCCGCAGCCATGGCCTCGTTGATCACCGAACTGAACACGGGGATGCCCGTGAGGTAGATCTCCGTGCCCGGGAAACCCGCCTGTCGGGCCAGACGGCGGACCTCCCCGAAGACCCTCTGGGCGGCCTCTCCGCCGGCGTCCTCGGACAGGAGGTCCAGGTAGACCATGACCTGGGTGGCCCGGAAGTCGTCGGAGACAAGGGAGTTCCGGTAGAGGTCCCAGGAGGTCAGACGGTCCCGGAGCTCGGCGATCTCGGCCCGGGATCCGGAAAAGCCCTCGGGCACCAGGGGCTCCACGACGATGGAGTCCTCCGTGCCGGTGACATAATCCGAGGAGATCACGGACTGGACCGACTCGACCTCCCGGACCGCCTCGACGGCCTGGACGTAGGACCGGAGCCGCTCCAGGAACCCGGGCTCCAGGACCGTCCCGTGCCTCCGTTCCAGCCCCACCAGGATCATCATCTGGCTGCCGAAGTCCTCGTCGATTCGTATCGCCGCAAGGCGCTCGGGATCGTCCCGGGGTACGAACCGGAAATTGTTGTTGTCCAGCCGCGCCCGGGGAAGCTGGGCCGCGAAGAAGACGGTGACCGCCCCCAGGGCGGCGACGATGATCCAAGGCCTGCGGAAGAATCTCTCCATACCGTGGTTCCTTTCGGGCTTATGGCCTGCGCGGCCGGGGCTTGTCGGCTTCCATGTCGGGTAGTACCAGCAGGGACCGGTTCGTGCCGTCCGCGGCGAGCCCCCGTAGCAGGAGCTCGAAGGTGTTCCGCATCTCGGTCATGATGATGCGGGAATCCCGGGCGGGGCGGGGCAGACGGGCCACCGTGTCGATGATGGCCGTGGCGATCAGGATGACCGTCCGGGCCAGCTTCAGGGGCTTGATGTCCGTCTTCAGGGTTCCGTCCGCGATTCCCCGCTCCAGCACGGATGCGATCATGGAGAGCATCCGACCCGGCGGGGTCTCCAGGTCGGCGCTGGTCCTGCCCAGGTCCAGGAGGAAACCGGGATCCAGGAAGTTGTTGATCCCCGTGAGCACGAAGACCTCGTGGGACTCCCCGTAGAGGCTCAGGTAGCTGGCCCACAGGGTGCGGAGGGCCTCGATCCCCGAAGACTCGGGGGAGATCCGGGACTCCACGTATTCCACGAAGGCAGTGGCCGATTCGGTGAGGATTTCCTGGAGGATGGCTTCCTTGCTCTGGAAATAGAGGTACAGGGTCGCTTTGGAGAGTTCCGCGGCATCCGCGATCTCCTGCATGGACAGGGCGTCGATCCCGTGCTCCAGGATCAAGGCCTTGGCCTTGGCAAGGATCAGGGTCCTGCGCTCTTCCCGTTCCCGGTTCTTCCGCTCCTGGATTCCCATGCCGCCCCCCGGTTGGTGACCGACGATCATATCATAACCGATGGTCAGTAAAAAAACAAGGGTTGAACTCCATGATGCGACGAGAATCCTCGGGGATGCCGGGTGTCGAACCGGAATCGGGGATGAATCTACCGGGCTCAGCTCCGCACGAAGTGGGGCAGGTCGAAGGGTATCTCCATCGACAGCTCCACGAGTCCGGCGATGCGGCCGTCAGGGTCCTTCCAGGGAGTCTGGTAGATGAATTTCTTGACGCCCTTCTTTTCGATCGTGTAGATGTTCGGCCGGCCTTCGGAGAGCATCCGGTCGATGATTCCCCGGGACCGGGCGTTATGGCAGGCCTGGAGGTCCCCTCCGATCAGGGAACGCCCCCCGTCGGCCGCAAAGACCTGGGCCGCCTTGTCGTTCATCCACAGGATCCTGTTGTCCGCGTCGGAAACCGTCACGGCCCCGGGAAATCCGGTGATCCAGTCGGGCATGTCCATGGTGTTCCTCCCTCCGTTCGGTGCCGCGGCCCGCCGGCCGCCGATCGGCCCAGGATACTATACGGTACCGAGCTTGCCAGCCCCCGGGGAAGAGAATACTATGAAGGAGTCCTGAGTCCTTCTTGGAGTTCACATGCTTAACGGTTCGGATCCCTGGGAATCCCGGGGCATCCGTCACATCCAGGATTTCGGCATCTTCACGGCGACGGAGGTGGAACGGGCCGGCCCCCACGGCAAGACGGGACGCTTCGTGGTCCTGGACGCCCCCGACTGGGGGGTCGTGGTGCCCGTGCTCCGGAGGGACGGAGGCAGGTACATCCTGGCGGTCCGGCAGTTCCGCCACGGGAGCGGCAAGACCAGCCTGGAATTCCCCGGCGGGGTCGTGGAACCCGGGGAGGATCCGGAGCGGGCCGCCGCCCGGGAACTCCGCGAAGAGACCGGGTACTCCGCGGGTCGGCTGACCCTTCTGGGCGACCTGTCCCCGAATCCGGCCATCCTGACCAACCGGTTCCGGGTCTTCCTGGCGGAGGATCTCCGGCTCGAGGGAGAGCAGTCCCTGGACGAGCACGAGGTCGTCGATGTCCAGGAGATCCCGGAGAACGAGTTCCTGGAGAGGCTGGGAGGTCCGGGGTACGACCACGCGCTGATGTCCGCGGCGGCGTTCCTCTACGTGCGTCACCGGGGGTAGGGGATATCCGCCGAGATCCGGTCTCCGCGTCCGGGGGGGAATCGGGTGACATGAAGGTCGTCATCGTCCATTACCACATGAAGCCCGGGGGTGTGACCTCGGTCATCCGCCGCCATCTGGACGCCTGCGCCCGCCGGGGGATCGAGGCCTTCCTGGTCTCCGGGGAGGAGCCCCCGGACCCCCCCGGGGTCCCCTTCGAGAGGGTGGCCGGACTGGACTACGACCCTCCGGGGGCGGCGGTCCCGGAAGAAACCGCCCGGGAACGGGGGACAGCCCTGGCCCTGGCGCTGTCGGACGCCGCGGGCCGCCTGACCGGGGGAACTCCCTTCCTCTTCCACGTCCACAACCCCACGATACGCAAGAACGCCGCCCTCTGCCCGGCCCTTTCCCTGCTGGCCGGGGACGGGGCGCGGGTCCTGATCCAGGCCCATGACTTCGCCGAAGACTGGCGGCCCGACGTCCTGCCGGTCGGATCGACCTACCCGGCCGGCTGCCGCTGGGCGGTCCTGAACGGCCGCGACTTCCGGGCCCTGCGAACCGCGGGGGTCCCGGAGGAAGGCCTGGAACTCCTGCCGAACCCCCTGCCGGAAGCGGCTCCGGCCTTCCCGGGCGAAGCCGATGCCCGGTCCCGGGCGGACCTGGTCCTGTATCCCGTCCGGGGGATCGCCCGCAAGAACCTGGGGGAGTTCCTGCTCCTCGCGCGGTGGCTGCCCCCGGGGATCTCCGGCGCCGTGACCCTGCCCCCGAACAACCCGAAGGACCTGCCGCTCTACGAAGCCTGGAAGTCCCTGGCGGGGGAAACCGGGGTGCCGGTGTCCTTCGAGGCGGGACTGTCCTCCTCCCTGGATGCCCTGTACGCCCGAGCCCGCACGGCGGTGACGACCTCGGTGAAGGAGGGCTTCGGATTCTCCTTCCTGGAACCCCTGGCCCGGGGCGTGGCCGTGGCGGGGCGGCGCCTGGCCGCGGTGGTGCCCGACTTCGAGGCCGCGGGGATCTCCTTCCCGGGCCTGTATCCCGCGATCCGCGTGCCCGACGGGCTGTTTTCCCGGGAGGCCTTCGGCGCCCGGCTGGACGCGGCCCTCGCTTCGGTCTCCGAAGCCTTCACGGCGGCTCTGGGGGGTGAACCGGACTGGCTTTCCGGACGCCTGGCCCGGGTCCGGGAAGCGGCCCTCCCGGAGGGCCGGGCCGATTTCGGGGTCCTGGATCCGGCCGCCCAGGCCGAGGTGCTGGGGCGGCTGTACCGGGACCCCGAAGCCGCCTCGGCCCTCGAGGCGGCCAATCCGTTCCTGACCTCCTGGTGGGACCTGCCGGCCCCGGGCCCTTCCGACCTGGCCGCCCTGTCCGGATATTCCCCGGCCCGCTGCGCCGAGCGCCTTGCGGGCGCCTACGAGCGGACCCTGGCGGGAGGCGGAAGCCCCTCCCCGGACCGCCGGATTCTCGCCCGGGAACTGCTGGTCCCGGAGGGCTTCTTCTGCCCGGGCCTGTGAGGACCCGGGGCGGCGGGCAGGCCGACCCCGATCCCTGCCCGGAATCCGGCCTGCACCTGCCGGAGGCCCTCGATCCGGCGGAGCACGCCCGCCTGGTTTCTTTCTTCCGGGAACGGACCCGCAGGATCGAACCCCTGCCCTCGCCCCTTCCGGAGCCTTTCGCATCCCTGGCGGGCCGGCACCTGCCCCGGCGGCCCCGGGCCTTGATCCTGGACGTCTACGGCACCCTCCTTTCCAGCGGGGCCGGGGAAGTGGGGACCGCGGCAGAGGCCGGGGAAGACTCTTCGGCGGCCCTGGCGGAGGTCCTCCGGGAGTTCGGCGTGGAGACCGGGGCCGAAGAGTTCGAGGCGCGCCTTATCCGGGGAATCCGCGGCCATCACGATACCGCCCGGGCAGCGGGAATCCCCTGGCCCGAGGTGGACGGGGCGGCCATCCTGGCGCGCATGACCGGGAAATCCCTCCCGGAGGCCAGGCTCCTGGGGACGGCCCGGGAGGCGGTGCTCAATCCCGCCTCTCCCATGCCCGGCGCCGCGGACCTGCTGACCCGGGCCCGCAAGGCCGGTCTGGTCCTGGGCATCGTCTCCAACGCCCAGTACTACACGGTGCCGGTCCTGGAGGCGGCCTTCGGCCGGAGCCTTGCGGACCTGGGCTTCTCGCCGGACCTCTGCGTCTGGTCCTGGCGGCTGGGCCGGGCCAAGCCGGACCCGGAACTCTTCCGCGTCCTGGCCCGGGCCCTGGGGGAGCGCGGCATCCCGCCCGGGGACGCCGTGTACGCGGGCAACGACCTGGTGAACGACATAGCCCCCGCCCGGGCCTGCGGCTTCCGGACGGCCCTCTTCGCCGGGGACGCCCGGTCCCTGCGTCTCCGGGCCGGGGACCCCCGCGCCGAGGGGATCCTGCCGGATACGGTGCTGCCGACCTTCCTGGCCGCCGAGGCTGCATTGCGCCTCGGGAAGCGGTATCCCTTCCTTCGCAGCTCCGACGGCCGGCCGTGACAGGCTGCCCTGGCAGTCCGACCGGGTACCGCCGATAGTATTAGGATGAGAAGGGTTCCCGGAACCCCGCCGCCGCGGGATTCCCCGCCGCCCCGAGGAGGATGACCTATGTACCTGACCAAGGCCCGGGACATCAAACGGATAGGGTTCGTCGCAACCCGGCTGCAGGGGACGGACGGGGTATCCCTGGAAACCGGGAAATGGGACGACGTGCTCACGGAGCTGGGCTACGAGACCTATTTCTTCTCCGGCCTGTCCGACTGGCATCCCGAGCGTTCCCGGGTCGTTCCGGCCGCGTATTTCCTGCAGCCTGAGATACACGCCCTCCACAAGGAGATCTTCCGGGACGCCTCGCGCCGCCGGGGCCTGACCGCGGATGTCGGGGAGATCAAGGGCGGGATCAAATCGGAGCTGTACAAGTTCATCGACGATTTCGGCATCGACCTTCTCATCCCCGAGAACGCCCTGGCCATTCCCATGCACATCCCCCTGGGCCTGGCCATCACGGAGCTCGTGGCGGAGACGGAGATTCCCACCATCGCACATCATCACGACTTCTTCTGGGAGCGGCCCCGTTTCCTGACGGGCTGCGCGGAGGACTACCTGGGCCGATCCTTCCCTCCGAAACTCCATTCCATATCCCACGTGGTGATCAACACCGAGGCCCGGCAGCAGCTGGCCTTCCGCTGCGGCCTGTCCTCCTTCATGATCCCCAACGTATGGGATTTCGAGGCGGAACCCGTGAAGCCGGACCGGTACAACTCGACGTTCCGGGAGGACTTCGGTCTCTCGAAGGACGACGTCATCTTCCTCCAGCCCACCCGGATCGTGGCCCGCAAGGGCATCGAGAACGCCATCGAACTGGTAGCCCGGTACAACAGGACCCCCGAAGGCGCCGGCCGGGGGAAGCTCCTGGTATCCCACCCGGAGCTGGACGAGGGGAACGCCTACTTCAACCGCATCGCGGACTACGCGGCCCTGCTGGAGGTACCCCTCCTCATCCGCCCGGACCTCCTTGCACCGGAGCGGGGGACCCGGCCGGAGGGCGGCAAGGTCTACAGCCTCTGGGACGCCTACGTGGCCTGCGACTTCGTGACCTATCCTTCCACCTACGAAGGCTTCGGGAACGCCTTCCTGGAGGCCGTCTACTACCGCAAGCCCATCCTGGTGAACCAGTACGCGATCTACGCCCAGGACATAGACCCGATAGGCTTCAAGGTTGTCTCCATCGACGGGTTCATCACCCGGGACACCGTCCGGCAGGTGGCGGAGATTCTGTCGGATCCCGGGATGCGAGAGGAATGGGCGGAGCACAACTTCCGGCTGGGCCGGCGGTTCTTCTCCTACGAGGTCCTGCGGAAGAGGCTTCCCTACCTGTTCATGAACTTCGGGGCCGTTTCCTAACCCGGGTTCACCAGGGGCGGCGCACCAGGCGGATCGCGTCGGCCGGGCATATCTCGTGACAGCAGTAGCACCGTATGCAGGCGGCATAGTCGACGACCGGAGCCCGCTTGCCCTCCCGGAAGACCAGGGCCTCGGCGGGGCAGATCTTCACGCACCCCGAGCAGGCTACGCAGCGGCGGTCCGAGAAAACCGGCCGCTCCACCGCCAGGCTCCGGGCGATCCGGTGGACGGAAGCGGGCAGATGGGCCCGGAAGAAGTCGGTGTCATGGGGGACATGGATTCTCTTGAAGTCCGGCACCTTTTCCCTCAGGGGGTCGAGGTCCCGGACCTCGATGTTCCCGGGATCCAGGAAGCCCCGGTCCCGGGCGTCCGCCAGGTAGGGAATGTCCCCGGGCTCGTAGCCGACAAGCCCCGCGGCGACCCAGTCCAGGGCCAGGCAGTCCCGGGACGCGATCAGCCAGCCCAGGTGCCGGGGGGTGCCGTTCCCGGGCCCCGGGCCCTCCATCCCGACGACGGCGTCCATGAGGGCGAAGGCGGGCTTGGCCGCCAGTACCAGGTCCGTGATCATCGCCCCGAATTCCCGGCGTTCGGGGAATCGCAGGTGGAACTGGCTCTTCCGGAGGCCCGGGACGATCCCGAAGAGGTTCTTGGCCGCGCCGGTGAAATACAGGAGCTTGTGGGTCTTGAGCTTGGGAAGGCTCACCAGCAGGTCCGCCTCCAGGGCCGCCCGGGCCACCTCGAAGCGCTTCACCACCCGTCCCCCGGGCGCTTCCGCGGTGACGATCTCCGAGAAGTCCGCCCACTCGGCGCCTTCCTCCTCGACCACGGCCCGGGCCCCGGTCCTGCCGGCCACCAGGGCGGCGCTCTGCCAGCCCGGGGACTCGCCCACCAGGACCCGGGCGGCTCCGCGGCGGCGGCACAGGCGTATCGCGGCCCGCAGGACCTCCGGGTGGGTGGTGACGGCCCTGTCGGGCTCGGCTGCGGAGAGGAGGTTGGGCTTCAGAAGTACGGTCTTTCCGGCGGGATCGAAGCCTCCGGCCAGGTCGACGGCCCGGTCCGCCTGAGCGCCGACGGTTTCAGGATCGTAGGATGGGCAGCGGACCAGGGAAACTGCGGTCATGGGGGCTCCTCGGTGTCGGCGTCAGAAGGTCAGGGAGAGTTCGAGGGCCGGCCGGAGGGCCGAGAGGCCGCCTGCGTCCAGGTCGGCTCCCAGGGAAAGCCCGAGGGCCAAGGGCAGGGGGGACAGGAAGGCCCGGGCCTCCAGGGCCGCCCGGACCGTGCCGTCCGTGGCGAAGCCGCCGGCCAGGGGCTGGGTGCGGACCAGAACGGAGAATCCGGCGGCGAAACGGCCGCCCGCCAGGGCGGCTCCCGCCCGGGCGCAGAGCACGGGCGCGGGGTCTTCCCAGGAAGGCACCTCGAGCTCCAGGGACAGCCCGCCGAAGGCCCGGGGGCTTCCCAGGGCCGCGGAGAGCCCCAGCCGGGCCGGAGGAACTCCGGAGGGATCCCCTTCGGCGGATCCCAGGGACAGGGCGGCGAAGGCGGCCGCGTGGAAGGGGTCGTCCCGGGCCAGGATCATCTTGAGCCCTGCGCCCAGGGAGCCCGATTCCCCGGCCTCGGGATCGAAGGAACCCAGGACGGCGGCTTCCCCGGCGGGACCGAAGGAAGCGAGGACGCCCAGGGAGACGAACGAGCGGTCCAGGCCCGCGGACGGGACCAGGATCGGTTTCCAGGAGCCGTAGAACCGCAGGAGCCGGCCGGGGTCCGCGAAGGGATCCGGGAAGAGCGCCAGGCCCGAAACGCCGCCGGACAGTCCCCGGGGAGAGACGAGCAGGGAGGAGTCGATCCTCACCGAGGCGGTCCGGACAAAGCCGGCGGGATCCTCCCCCGGATCCTCCGGGAAGGCGCGCAGCACCAGGTCGTATTCGCCGTCCGGCAGGGGCCGCCCGGAGGGATCGCGGCCGTCCCAGGCTATGGACTGGAGGCTCTCCGCGAAGGGAGGGACGGGTATCCGGGCCGCCCGGACCCCGGAGGGGCCGCGGATCTCGAGTTCCGCCCGGCCGAAGCTGGTCACGTTGAATCGTATCTCCGCGGAGCCCAGGGCTCCCGGGTTCCCGGGATTGAATGCGGGCCTGCGCAGGCGCAGTTCGGACAGGGTGAAGGGAGCGGGTTCCAGCACGAAGACCGCGGAGGCGATTCCGTCCTCGGGGACGTAGACGCTCTGAGAGGCTTCCCGGTACCCGAATCTCGAAGCCCGGAGGGAACGCACTCCCGCGGGCACTTCGGCCAGGGAACCGGGGATCTCGGACCCGTCCACGAACACCCGGGCATCCCGGGGAGTCACCGAGACAGCCAGGCGGCCCATGCGGGGCACCAGGGCCAGCTTGATCGTATAGGTGCGCTTTTCCGCCAGGTCCAGGACGAGCTCCCGGGTCCGGTAGCCCGCCAGCTCGAGTCGCAGGACGTGGATCCCCGGGGAGATCCCCGGCTGCCGGTGGGGCGTCCGGCCGATGAACACCCGGTCCAGGAAGGCGTCCGCTCCGGGGGGGGCCGTCTCCAGGATGAGGGTGGCCGACCCCTCCTCCTGGGTGTCCAGGATCTCGATGACCGGCGGAGGGTCGGGGGTGTAGGCTGCGCAGGGCAGGGCCAGGAGGAGGGCCGCGCACAAGCCCAGGGCCCGCGGGGGGATCGTGGACATGGATGGAGTGTAGCGCCCCGGGCCCGCCGCTTCAAGGCGCCCGCCCTTGCCCGCGGCGGGCGCTTCCGGTACAGTACTCGGGGAGTCCTATGGTCACCTTGATTCCGATCGCCTCCGGCAAGGGCGGAGTTGGAAAGACGGTCCTCGCCGCGAACCTCGGCGTCTGCCTGGCCGCCCTGGGCCGGACCGTAGTCCTGGCGGACCTGGACCTGGGGGGCGCCAACCTCCACACCTGCCTGGGTGTGAAGAACCGGAACCCCGGGATCGGGGCCCTGGCCTGGAGGCAGGAAAAATCCCTGACCAAGCTCCTGGTGGAGACCCGGATGGAGCGCCTCTGGTTCATCCCCGGGGACAGCCTCCTGCCCGGCACGGCCAACCTGGAGTTCTTCGTCAAGCAGAGGATCCTCAAGGAGCTTTTCCGGCTTCCCGCGGATTTCGTGATCCTGGACCTGGGCGCCGGATCTTCCTATAACGTCGTGGACTTTTTCCTGACCTCCTCGTCGGGGCTCCTGGTGATCCAGCCGGAGGCCACCTCGGTCCTCAACGCCTATTCCTTCCTCAAGACCACGGTATTCCGGATGCTCTTCCGCTCCTTCCCCCGGGCCGGCGGGGAGCGCCGGCTCATCTCCGGGTTCGCATCCCGTCGAATCGAGGGATCCGGGGCGTCCTTCCGGGAGCTGGCCCGGGAGCTGGCCCTGAACTTCCCTGCCACCGCGCCCGCCGCCCTGGAACAGCTGTCCCGGTTCTTCCCCCGGGTGGTCCTGAACGAGGGCAGGGGGCCCCGGGACGCCTCCATGGGGCTTCACCTGCGGGACATCGTCGGCCGGAACCTCGGGATTCCCCTCGAATACGTCGGGTTCCTCTTGAGGGACGATGCGGTGCCCCGGTCCGTAGCCGAGCGCTCCCCCCTGGCCCTCACCCGTCCCGAGTCTGCCTATGCCCGGGGCGTCGCGGCCTTGGCGGCCCGCATCTCCGCCCAGCCCGGCGGGACCCCGCCCCGGCTCTTCGCGGACGACGAGGACCTGGCGGGAGCCGTGGAAGAGGCCTTCCGGGACCGGGAATTCCCGTCGGAAGCCGAGCCGGGACCGGACTCCTCGGAAGGTCTATGAACGGAAGACGAAAGCTCCCGGCCCTTGTCGCGGCCGCGGCCTTGACCGCCCTATCCGCCTGCCTGTCCGGCGAACCGGAAAATGCCGCGTTGCCCGCCCCGGCCCCCGACCCCTGGGCATCCTACCTCGAGCGCGCCCGGGACATCGCCGCGGGGCTCAGCCTCGAAGCCGCCTGCGGCCAGCTGGTCATGACCGGCATAGGCGGCCGTGGCGTCCTGGACCAGCCTACCCGGATGCTTCTGGCGGAGCTCCCCGCGGGGGCCGTGGTCCTGTTCGGGTTCAACGTTCCCCCCTCGGCACCGGAACTGAAGCCGGCCCTGGACCAGGCCCAGGGGATCGCCCGGGCCGTCGGGGCGGGGATCCCCCTGTTCATCGCCATCGACCACGAGGGGGGCGAGGTATTCCGGTTCCATGAGGGGGTCACCCGCATCGCTTCCGCCCGGGTCCTGGGCGAGGACGGTCCCGAGGCTGCCTCCCGGGCGGGGGCCGCCGCCGGCCGGGAACTCCGGACCCTCGGAGTCTCCCTGAACCTCGCGCCCGTCGTCGAGGCCTGGGACGCCCGGAACGGAGGCTTCCTGGGCACCCGGGCCTTTTCCGCGGACCCCGCCCGGGCGGGCGCCCTGGCCGCCGCCTTCCTGTCGGCCCAGCAGGCGGAGGGAACCGCCGCAACCGCAAAGCACTACCCCGGGAACGGGGCGGAGGATCCCCACAGGGCCGTGCCGGTCGTGGAGGCTTCCCTCCGGGAAATCGAGGATTTCTACGATCCCCCCTTTGGAGACGCCGTGAAGGCGGGAGCGTCGGCGGTCATGCTCTCCCACGCCCGGTTCCCGGCCCTGGATCCGGAACTTCCGGCCTCCCTGTCCCCGGCGGTGATCGGCCGGCTCAAGGGAGAACTCGGCTTCCGGGGCATCGTGCTGACCGACGATCTGGCCATGAAGGCCCTGTCCGGGGAGGGCGGGATCGGGTCGGCCGCGGTGTCCGCTGTGCGGGCGGGGGCGGACATGGTGATGGCCAGCGGGGGCCGGGGCGCCCGGGAAGCCTACCGCGCCCTCGTCTCCGCGGCCAAAAGCGGGGAGCTTCCGGAGGCCCGTATCCGGGACGCCGCGGCGCGGATCCTGGCCCAGAAGATCCGCTTCGGACTCCTCTAGACGGCCTTCCGGACCCGGACCCTTATCCCGGCGCCCCGGCCGGCCGATACAGGAAGGGTGAAGACCCGCGAAGTTCTGTGGACTCTCCTGGCGGCGCTCGCCCTCTCCGCGGGCGCCCAGACGCCGGTGGCTAATCCCGGTTCCGCCCTCCTTCTCGGGCCCGGGGACCTCCGCATCGAGCAGAGGGCCGACGGGGGGTACCATCTCTTCATCCGTGCCAAGCCCGGCCTGGGCAGCGTCCTGCTCACCGAGACCACCAAGGATCCCGCGGGCAAGGCCGACAACTACGCCTATCGCGCCCCGGAAAAGAATCCCGTAAACGGGGACGAGAAACGCCTGCTGGACGGCAAATTCCTGGACCCCGCCCGGGGGATCTGGTCCCTGATCGACTCCACCCCGGAGCCGGACCCGGAGTTCGAAACCGCCTTCCATGTCTTCCTTCCCTGGGTCGTGGAGTACGGGTACCCCTGGTCCCGTCAGGGCGAGGTTTTCCTGTCCGACGGCACCTTCGTCAACATCCGGGCCTTCCCCAAGCCCTACGCGGACTATACCGGGGGCTTCCTCGACAACCCCTACGAGATCCGGGTCACCCAGAAACCCTTCCCCCGGCCCGAGGCACCCCCGAAGCCGCCCCAGGAACCCGACCAAGCCCTCTACATGAAGGAGACCGTCAAGGCCTTCGAGGCCATAGCCGAAGGAGGGGGCGGGGACGCCCTGTATTCCACGGGCCGGCAGGATATCAACGACAAGCTCGGGCGCATCCTGGACAAGGCCAAGGGAAGGACCGTGGATCTGGTGCTCTGCCTGGATACCACGGACAGCATGCGGGACGACATCGACGCGGTGAAGGAGAGCCTTCCGGCCATGATCCGGGACCGGATCGCGGAATTCACCTCCTTCCGTCTGGGCTTGGTGCTCTACAAGGACTACTTCGAGGACTACCTTACAAAGCGCTACGATTTCACCACGGACTTCGGGGCCTTCACCGCCAATGTCAACGCGGTCCGGGTGGCGGGGGGGCGCGACATACCGGAGGCAGTGTACGAGGCTCTCCACGAGGCGGCCGTCTCCTTCCCCTGGTCCGCCCAGGCTCGCATGATCGTACTGATCGGGGACGCGCCCCCCCATCCCCTGCCGAGGGGCAGGATCGACCGGGCGGGGGCGCAGTCCGCAGCCCTGGATCGGGATATCGAAGTCAGCGTCATCATCCTGCCCCATTGAGCCGGCGGGCATCCGGCGGGGTTCTGTTGCGCCGGGGAGGAAATTTGATTACTATGGTCCCCGGTTCGAATCGCGGATTACCTGGAGATCGAGGATACGGGATGAGCGGATTGAGGTTCTTTCGGACGGACCCCCTGGAACGACTCGACGGACGCCGGACCTTCGCGGCCGTATCCTCGATCCTGGTCTTCGCATCCCTGTTCCTGGGCTCCCCCGCAACCCTGCCCGAGTCCGCCCTGTCCGTCGGTTCCGCGGACATGCGGACCCTCGCCCTGGAGTCTCCCGGGGTGGATGCCCTGGGGGAAGCGCCGCCCCGGGACGAGGGGCTCTGGTACCAGGTCTATGTGGTGAAGAAGGGCGACATACCCGGGCTCATCGCGGAGGCCTTCGGTGTGACCGTGGACACCCTGGTCAGCTTCAACGACATCCGGAACACCCGGGCGATCGCCATCGGCGCCCGGCTCAAGATCCCCAACATGAACGGCATACTCCACGAGGCCGCCTCCGGAGAGACGGTGGAATCCGTGGCGGCCCGGTACTCGATCTCCCCGGAACGGGTCGCGGAAGTGAACCGGCTTTCCTCCGGGGAACTCCGCGAGGGCCGCAAGCTCTTCCTCCCGGACGCCCGCCTCTCCAGCTTCGCCCTCCGGGAGATCAACGGGGACTTGTTCAAGTGGCCCCTCCGTGGCTGGATCACCAGCTGGTACGGCTGGCGCAACGACCCCTTCTCGGGCACGAGGACCTTCCATACGGGTCTCGACATCGGCGCGGCCCACGGCGCGCCGGTCCGGGCGGCCATGGAGGGTCGGGTTTCCACGACGGGATACAACGCGGTTTCGGGCAACTACGTCATCATCGCCCACCACTCGGGATACGCCTCGATGTACGCCCACCTGGACAGCATCGACGTCCGAAAGGGCCAGGCCGTGTCCATCGGGACCCGGATCGGGACCGTGGGCAACACGGGGTATTCCACCGGGAGCCACCTCCACTTCACGGTCCTCAAGCACGGACGTACGATCAATCCCATGCTGGTCCTGAACTGACCGGCCGCGGCCGGTCAGGCCGGCGCGCGCTTCGAGGTCCCTCCCCCCTCCGGTTTGACACCCCTGTCCGGGTACGGTAAAATACGTCCAATGATGGAATTGACCGGGGTTCCGGTTTCGCCGGGCATCGGCATAGGCAAGGCCTTCCTCTTTCTGGAGGATGAGGACGTTTCCATACCGAATTACTATATCCGCAAGACCGACGTGGGGACCGAGTGGAGCAGGTTCCAGACGGCGATCGGCAAGGCCCGGGGAGAGATCACGGTGCTCCGGGACCGCGCCCGGAGCGAGATGGGCGCAGCGCACTCGGCGATCTTCGACTCCCACCTGCTGATGCTGGAGGACCCCGAGCTGATGGAGGGCCTGGAAGCCTCCCTCAAGGAGACCCTCCGGAACATCGAGTGGATCGTGTTCCAGCGGGAGCAGGAGCTGGTCGAGCAGCTGTCCCGTGTCCAGGATCCCTACATCCAGGATCGGGTGGCGGACATCCGGGACGTCACCAAGCGCATCCTGAACCACCTCATGTTCCGGGAGCGCTTCACCCTCTCGGACCTGGAGTCGGAGGTGGTCCTGGTGGCCCACAACCTCCTTCCCTCGGACATCATCGCCATGAACAAGCGCATGGTGAAGGCCCTGGTCCTGGACGGGGGCGGCAAGACCAGCCACGCGGCCATCCTGGCCCGGGCCTTCGAAATCCCCGCTGTCCTGGGCGTGGCGGTGGCCACCCGGAACGTCCGAAACGGGGACCGGGTGGTCGTGGACGGCCGCAAGGGCCGGGTAGTGATCGAGCCGGACGAGTCCACCCTGATCCGGTACGAGCAGGTTCGCTCCCGGGACGCCGAGCGGGAGAAGGCTCTCCTGGCCTCCGAAGGGCTGCCCGTTCGGACCAAGGACGGCAGGTCCGTCCTGGTCAAGGCCAACATCGAGATACCGGAAGAGGTGGAGACCGTCCGCCGGCACGGCGCCGACGGGGTGGGCCTGTTCCGTTCGGAGTTCCTCTTCCTCCAGCCCGGCCGCATCCCCTCGGAGGAGGAGCAGTACCGGGCGTATCGGTCGGTGCTCACGTCCATGGAGGGCAAGCCCGTCACCATCCGTACCCTGGACCTGGGCGGGGACAAGGCCCTTCCGGAGCTCTCGGGCAGGGAGGAGAAGAACCCCCTCCTGGGCTGGCGGGCCATACGGCTCTGCCTTTCCCGGGACGACCTCTTCCTGACCCAGCTCCGGGCCATACTCAAGGCTTCCGTTGAAGGGGACGCCCGGATCATGTTCCCCATGATCTCCGTGCCCGAGGAGCTGGATCAGGCCCTGGCCCTCCTGGAGCAGGCCAAGGGCGAGTGCCGGGCGGCGGGCTGCGCCTTCCGGGTGGACATCCCCGTGGGGATCATGATCGAGGTTCCCTCCGCCGCCCTGGTGGCGGACATCCTGGCCAAGAAATCGGCCTTCTTCTCGATCGGCACGAACGATCTGATCCAGTACACCCTGGCCGTGGACCGGGGCAACGAGAAGGTGGCCTACCTCCACCAGCCCTTCAATCCCGCGGTCCTGCGCCTGATCAAGGCCACCATCGACGCGGGCAAGGCCGCGGGCATCCCCGTGGGAATGTGCGGGGAGATGGCCTCGGACCCCTACGCGGCCCTGGTGCTCCTGGGATTGGGGCTGGACGAGTTCTCCATGTCCAGCGTCAGCATCCCGGAGATCAAGCGCCTTCTCCGCGGGGTGGATTCCGATGAAGCGGCCGCCCTGGCCCGGGAAGTCCTGGCCATGGAATCCGCGGCGGATATCGAGCGCTACCTGAAGGAGCGCATTGACCCGGAGGCGGGCGTATTCCGGTGAGGAAATCCGGGATCCCCGTCCGGAAGAATACCGCCGGCGGCGGCAAGGAAGACATGCAGGAAGAAACAGTCTCGGAACAGCTGAACCCGGCGGCCCGGATCCGGTACCGCAACCTCCCCGTGGTGGTCGTCGCGGGGCGCCCCAACGTCGGTAAGTCCACCCTGTTCAACCGGCTCCTGCGAAAGCGCAGGGCCATCACGGATCCCACCCCGGGGGTCACCCGGGATCCCGTGGACGCGGAGTGCGTCCTCCCGGGTACGGAGCGCCGAATACTGCTGGTGGACACCGGCGGCGTGACCCTGGAGCGGTCGGACATGAACGACCTGGTCTCCCGGCGCTCCGTGGCCACCCTGGACAAGGCCGATCTCATCCTGTTTCTGGTGGACGCCACGGCCCTGACCCCGGAGGACGAGGACCTGGCCGCCCGCCTGCGCCGCCGGGCCGACCGGACCATCCTGGTGGTCAACAAGGCGGACAGCCCGGAACGGGACGCCCTGGCCTACGGTTTCGCCCGCCTGGGCTTTTCCGACCTCGTGGCGGTCTCCGCGGAACACGGCCGCAACGTGGACGAGCTGGTGGAGCGCATCGTCTCCCGGCTGGACTTCTCCCGGGTCACCGCCGAACCGGACGAGCACGACGACGTGCGCGTAGCCATCCTGGGAAAGCCGAACACCGGGAAGTCCACCCTCCTGAACCGCCTCCTGGGTGAGCAGAAGTCCCTGGTCAGCGAGATCGCCGGCACCACCCGGGACGTGGTGCAGGGCGCCACCACCTGGAAGGGGCGGAGGATCTCGGTGCTGGACACCGCGGGGATCCGGCGCAAGAAAAAGGTCCACGAGGATGTGGAGTACTACTCCGTGAACCGCGCCATCCGCACCATCGAGGACTGCGACATCGTCGTGCTGATGATCGACGCCCAGGAAGGCCTCACGGACCAGGACAAAAAGATCGCTGCCCTGGCGGTGGAGAAGGGGAGGGGCCTGGTGTTCGCCCTGAACAAGTGGGACCGCATGCCGGTGCTGAAGAACGCCTTCGAGGCCTCCCGGGACAGACTCAGGTATTTCTTCGGGCAGATGGCCTTCGCCCCGGTCCTGCCCCTGTCCGCCCAGGAGGGAACCGGGGTGCCCAAGCTCCTGGACACCCTGCTGGCCGTGTTCGACCAGCTCACCCGGAAGATCGAAACCTCCGCCCTCAACAAGGCCGTGGAGGACTGGGTGGCGGCCTATCCGCCCCCCATGGGGCCGCGGACCCGGTTCAAGCTGCGCTACGCCGTCCAGTCCGGGATCAACCCGGTCACGTTCATACTGTTCGCCAGCCGTCCCGACGCGGTCGGGGAGTCGTACCTCTCGTATCTGAAGAACAAGATCCGCTCCGACCTGGGCTTTTCCCTGATCCCCGTCGGGCTCGAGGTCCGGGGCTCCTCCTCCTGGAAGGCGGACCGGGCGTAGGGCCGTGCGCTCCTATTCGATCGGCGACGTGGAACGGATCCTGGGGGAGAAGCCCCACGTTATCCGGTACTGGGAGCGGGCCGTCCCCCTGATCTCCCCGCGGCGCAGCGAGTCCGGGCGCCGGGAGTACTCCGAGGCCGAGCTCCTGGCCTTCCTCCGGGTGAAGCACCTGGTCCGGCGGCGGGGACTCTCCCCGGAGGCCGCCCGGGAGGTCCTGCTCCGGGAGGCCTCCGGTCCCCGGCAGGACCTGCGGGCCCGGGCCTGCGAGATCCGGTCCCTCCTGGTCCGGGCCTACTTCCTGTCCGCCCGCGGCCTTCCTTGAAACGCGGGTCGGGGGGTGATACCCTTCATTGAAGAACCAGCCCAGGAGGCACCATGCCCGCCGTCTCCGCCAAGAGCCTCTGCGACTTCCTCGACGCCTGCCCCACCCAGTTCCACGCCGCCGACGCCCTGGCCGCGGCGCTCCAGGCCCACGGCGCCCAGGCCCTGGACGAGCGGAGCGCCTGGACCCTGGAGCCCGGAAAGGCCTATTACGCGGCCCGAAACGGCTCCGGGATCGTGGCCTTCCGCATGGGGGGCGAATCCCCCGCCCAGGCCGGGTTCGCCCTGGCGGGCGCCCATACGGACGCCCCGTCCCTCCGGGTCCGGCCGGAGAAGATCCTCCGCCACAAGGCGGGGGAGCGGATCGCCGTGGAGGTCTACGGAGGGCCGATCCTCTCGACCTGGCTGGACCGCCCCCTGGCCCTGGCGGGCCGCGTTGCGGTGCGGGGCGCCGGGGGGCTTCCGGAACTCCGGCTGGTGAACCCCTCCGGCCCCGCGGCGGTCATTCCGAACCTGGCCATCCACCTCAACCGGGAGGTGAACAAGGGCTTCGAGTACAACGTCCAGAACCACCTGCCGGCCCTGGTTGCCGCCCCCCTGGCGGAGCGCCGGGCGGGGGAGGGCGTGGAACCCTGGGCCCTGGCCGCAGCGGCCCGGGACCTGGGGGTCCCGGGCCGGGACATCCTGGGGGCGGAGCTGTTCCTGGTGGACGCGTCCCGGGCCGTGATCCTGGGGAGCGACGGGGAGCTGATCAACTCGGGCCGCATCGACAACCTCGCGGGCTGCCACGCCATCCTCTCGGCTTTCCACTCGGCCCCCGCCGGAGCCCACGGCCAGGTGGCGGTGTTCTTCGACAACGAGGAGATCGGCTCCGGCACCCGGCAGGGTGCGGACGGCCTCTTCCTGAGGGACGTCCTGGCCCGGATCTGCGCCCGATCCGGCTGCGATTCCGAGGGCTTCTACCGCGCCCTGGCGGCCTCCTTCTGCGTATCCGTGGACGCGGCCCAGGGCTGGCACCCCAGCTACCCGGAAAAGTACGACGACGCCTTCTCACCCGTATTGAACGGAGGGCCCGCAGTCAAGGCCAACGCCAATTTCAAGTACGCCACCGACGCCGATTCCGAGGCGCGGTTCCGCTCGTGTTGCGAGGATGCCGCCGTGCCCTGCCAGAAGTTCGCGGTCCGGGCGGACATGACCCCGGGCTCGACCATCGGGCCCCTGTCCGCCGCGCTCACCGGGATCCGGACCGTGGACGTGGGGGTCCCCCTGCTGGCCATGCACTCCATCCGGGAGACCGCGGGCTCCTACGACCACGATTTCATGACCGCGGCCCTGCGCCGCTTCTTCGAGAGAGGTCCCGGGGCCTAGGGCGGCCTCGGGCAACGACCACGACAAGCATCCGGGAGGTTGAACCATGCGCAATCGATTGAGTTCGGCAATGTTCGCGTTCCTTGCCCTTGCTGCGGCGCTGTACGCCCAGGAGACCGCAGCTTCCCGGGTGGTCAGGGTGACGGTCTACGGGGACCGCGCCCTGGTGACCCGCCGCGCGGAGGTGAGCCTCTTCAAGGGCGAGTCGACGGTGCTCTTCTCCGATCTGCCCGCGGGAGTGGACCCCGCCAGCGTCCAGGTCTCCGGCAGGGGCGCCTTCACCCTCAAGGACGTGCGGGTGGCCGCCCGGCAGCGGACCCGGGACGTATCCGCCCAGCTTACGGCCCTGGAGAACGAGAAGCGCGGTCTGGAGGACAAGCTTTCCGGGTTGAACGACCGGGTGCGGGAAGCTGAGGCGGAGAAGAGCTTCCTGGCGGACATGGCCAAGCGCCTCACCTCCAACGCCGGGGATTCCGAGGTCCTGCCCCTGGATCCCGCGGCCTGGGCGAAGATGCTGGACTTCCACCGGCAGAGGAACGCCGCGGTCAACGAGACGGTCCGGGTTTCCCGCCGGGAAATCCAAATCCTCCAGGCGGAGATCGACCGGGTGAACCGGGAGATCCGGAGCCTGGGTTCCGGGACCCGCCTTTCCGTCACGGAGGCGGAGCTGGTCCTGGACGCCCCGGCCCCGACCAAGGCGCTCCTGGAAGTGTCCTACCTGGTGGCCGGCCCCTCCTGGCGGCCGGACTACGTCCTGCGCGCAGATTCCGAGTCCGCCCGCCTGTCCGTCCAGTACCGCGCCCTGGTCCGCCAGAACACCGGGGAGGGCTGGGAAGGCGCCCAGCTGTCCCTTTCCACCGCCCGGCCCCAGGCCGGAGGCTCCCTGCCCGAGCTTCCGCCCTGGTACCTGGACGTCTACAGCCCGCCCTCCCTGCGCAGGGACGAGTCGTCCAAGTCGGCCCCGGCTCCTTCGGCGGCGGGGGTCCGCGGCGCCGCTTCGGAGTCCCAGGCGGATCTCGCCTGGAAAGAATCCGCTCCGGAGATGCGGATCGACACGGCCCAGGCCTCCACGGGGGCCACCGCCGTGGCCTTCGACATCCCGGGAGCCACCACGGTGGCCTCGGACAACAAGGACCGGACGGTCACCATCGCGTTGCTGGACCTTCCCGTGGGCTTTTCCTGGGCCGCGGTACCCAAGCTCTCGCCCTACGCCTACTTCCGCTGCGAGGTGAAGAACGACTCCGCCTTCCCCCTCCTGGCCGGCCCTTCCCACGTCTACGTGGACGGGAGTTACGTGGCCGAAGCCGCCCTGGAGGCGGTGCCCGCGGGAGGCTCCTTCAAGGCCGACCTGGGGATCGACGAGGGCGTCAAGGTGGAGCGGAAGCTGCTGCGCAAATTCGACGAGAACACCGGGGCCCTGACCAAGAAGTCCAAGACCACCTGGGAGTACGAGATCAAGGTCAAGAACACCAAAAAGCGGGAGATCGTCCTCGAGGTGGCAGACCAGCTGCCGGTATCCCTGAACGAGCAGATCGTCGTGAAGGCCCTGGCCCCGCCGTACTCGAAGGATACGGATGCCCTTCGCAAGATCGAGAACGAGACTTTCGTGTGGACCCTGAAACTGGCCCCGGGAAAGGAAGCGGTCCTGCCCCTGGCCTTCAGCGTGGAGTATCCGAGGGGAACGCCGATCCAGGGCCTGGAATAGCGTCAAGGGGCGCTTGCGCGCCCCTTGACGGCGCCGAAGCCTTTCGGGCTTCGGCGAGGTTGCTGGAGAATCGCTTGCGCGCCCCTTGACGGCCGGGGTGTCCAATAAGTCGGTTACTTATTGGACACCCCTTGCAGTTTCTAACGTTCTAATGAGAACGTTAGAAACTGCTGCCCAAAACCAGCTTTCCAAAAAGCTAACCGAGCTTTTTGGAAAGCCCCGAGGTTGTTGGAGGGGCGCTTGCGCGCCTCTGGACGGTTTGCGGGGGGCCCTGCTCAGGCCCCGGGTTTCCGGTCCGGGTCCCCGGACTCGTCCGGGGAGAGCTCACAGCGGTTCTTGCCCCCCGCCTTGGCCCGGTACAGGGCTTCGTCCGCCCGGGAGAGCAGCAGATCCAGGCCGTCCCGTCCCGTCCCCGCGCCCCCGGAGCAGACCGTATCCGAGACGCCCATGCTGACCGTGATCCGGGCGGCTTCCAGGCCCGAAGGCCGGGGAGCCGACTCGACGGCCGTCCGGATCCGGTCGCAGGCGTGCAGCGCCTCCCGGGCTCGGATACCCGGGAACAGGATGATGAACTCCTCGCCTCCGAACCGTCCGGGGATGTCGTACTCCCGTACTCCGGATTTCAGATTCTCCGCGATAAGCTTGAGCGCCGCGTCCCCCGCGGCGTGGCCGAAGCGGTCGTTGACGGCCTTGAAGTCGTCCGCGTCGATGAGGGCGCAGGCCAGGGGCTGGCCGGACCTCCGGCACTTGGCCTCCTCCTGGGCGAAGCGTTCCAGGATGTAGCGGCGGTTGTACAGCTCCGTCAGGGCGTCCCGGGTGGCGGCCTGCTCCAATTCCGCCCGGACGAGATCAAGCTGGCGCCGAAGCCGGATCACGAACCCGATGACCGCGGCCAGGGTGCCGGCGGCGATCAGGATCTCAAGCCCGAACACCAGGGCCACGTTTTTCTTGAGCTCACCCTCCAGTCGATCCACCGGGAAGGTGACGGAAATCCCGCCCCGGATGTCCCCCTCCTCGTACCCCTGCTTGGCGTGGCAGGCGAGGCAGGACCGTTCGGTCATGAGCGCTCCCATGTACCGGAACTCCCGGCCCCCGGCGCCGTCCACGGTCTCCCAATGCTCCAAGGCCCCGGCTTCGAAGGAGCGCAGGGCTCTCCGCTCGAAGTCGTCCGGCAGGTTCCCGGGATTCAGGGGATTGAGGCTGGTGATCTTGAACCGGTAGTCGTCCCGGCGGGATGCGATCTCCGAGATCTCCCGGGTGATCAGGGCGGGATTGCGCAGGGTCAGGAGGGATCCGTCCGCGGCCGTCAGGTCTGGATGCTCCAGCCAGGGATTGGATTCCACCCCCGGGCTTTTCCGGACATAGACCCCGCCGTACTCGGACGCCCACTGACGGGTCATCACGATCTGGCGGAAGAGGGACTGGGCGCGCTCCAGCACCACCTCCCGGAGGAAATCCGCGTTGCGGGCCGTGAATCCCAGGAATACCCCGGAAAAGAGGACGACCAGGGCTCCGACCAGGGATACCAGGAATATCCTGTACGCCCGTCTCTCGTCTTCCGCGATCCGGCCCGTATCGAGCATCCCGTCCTCCCGGGGGAGAGTATGGCGGAATCGGTCAGAATCTGCAAACAGATATGAAGGTTTTCAATTCTCCGGCCGACGTTTATCCGCGATTCTTCACACCCGCTCCTCGCTCCATGCCCGCCTTCCGACGGCTAGGCCGCGGGTCCCTCGGCGGACGGGAATCGGCTCCGGGTCGCCCGGGCGATCCTGACCAGGGACAGCATGACGGGGACCTCCACCAGCACCCCCACCACCGTGGCCAGGGCCGCGCCCGAGGAAAGTCCGAACAGGCTGATGGCCACGGCCACGGCCAGCTCGAAGAAGTTGGACGCCCCGATCATCCCCGCGGGGGCGGCGATTTCGTACGGGACCTTCCAGGCCTTGGCCCATCCGTACCCGATGAAGAAAATAAGGTAGGTCTGGAGAACCAAAGGCACGGCGATCAGGAGGATCGCGATGGGGTTCTTCAGTATGACTTCCCCCTGGAAGGCGAAGAGGATGATCAGGGTGAGCAATAGGCCGCCTTCGGTGATGCCGTCGAACTTCTTGACGAAGACCCCGTCGAACCACTCCTTGCCGCGCTTCCGGATGAGCCGGGACCGGGTCAGGGCGCCGAATCCCAGGGGGATGACCACGAAGAGCACGACCGAAAGGATCAGGGTGTCCAGGGGAACGCGGACGTCGCTGACGCCCAGGAGGAAGGCCACGATGGGCGTGAAGGCGAAGAGGATGACCAGGTCGTTCACCGCCACCTGCACCACCGTATACCCGGGATCTCCGTCGGAAAGGTAGGACCACACGAAGACCATGGCCGTGCAGGGCGCTGCTCCCAGGAGGACCGCCCCGGCCAGGTATTCCGTGGACAGGCCGGAGGGTATGAAGGCTTTGAAAGCCACTTTGAGGAAGAACCACGCGATCAAATACATCGTGAAGGGCTTGATCAGCCAGTTGACGACCAGGGTGACCACGAGCCCCTTGGGTTTGCGGCCCGCGTTCTTGATGCTGGTGAAATCCACCTTGAGCATCATGGGATAGATCATGAGCCAGATCAGGACCGCCACGGGTATGGACACCTTGGCGTATTCGAACCTTCCCAGGAACTCGGGAACCCCGGGCAGAAAGTATCCGATCGCGACTCCCAGGCCTATGCAGAGCGCGACCCAGAGAGAGAGATATTTGGCGAAGAAACCCAGACCGGCCTTCGGCGCGTTACCCATAGCAGCTCCTCTCACGCACAGAACTTATGGTTCATGGACGACGGATCGTGTCCGATTCGACGGATCATCAGGCCATGGCGCCGAATGCCAGTCCGGCGGCGGTCGAAAGCGCGACCACCAGGCCCACATACGTCAAAGTCTTTTTCCAGCCCAGCTCTCCTCCGATGACCAGCATGGAAGGCAGGGAGAGGCTGGGGCCTGCCAGAAGGAGAGCCAGGGCCGGGCCCTGTCCCATTCCGGAGCCGATAAGCCCCTGGACAATGGGGATTTCCGTCAGGGTGGCAAAGTACATGAGGGCACCGGCGACCGCGGCGAACAGGTTGGCGAACAGGGAGTTGCCTCCCAGAAGGCCGCCGATCCAGGCGCTCGGGATCAGGGCGTCGTGCCCCGGCCGGCCCAGAAGGAAGCCCGCCACAAGGACCCCCCCGAACAAGAGCGGCAGGATCTGGAGGGAGAAGTCCCGGGTTGCGATCACCCAGTCGAGCCGTTCTTCCTTCTGGAACCATTGGACCA
>JBFZER010000335.1:0-3005 GCA_041306765.1 Spirochaetota bacterium
GCCAGAGGGATAACCAGACGGCGGTTGACTCTATAGTATCATCGATTTTCGGGCAGTCAGTCTGTCGCCTGTGTCCTGTTACCTGGGTCCTATCATCTTCCCCATCATCCACTCCGCCATCCGTACGATCTCCGGCCGCGGCAGACCGTGGAGTTCCACGGTCTCCACGGCTGCCTCCAGGCGCTCCCGGGCCAGGTCCGCCGTGACCGCGCGTCGTTCCTCCCGCCAGCGCAGCAGGTCGTCCAGTCCCGCCTCAAGCTTTCGCCGGGCATCCCGCTCGGCCCGGGAGGTGGCGGTGGTGCGCAGGGGGCCGGCGTCGAAGCGGACGAAGAGGGCGAAGTCCCGGGCGAACTCCGGGTCCACCGCCCGGGCCCAGTGCAGGATGGAGCGCAGGATCCGGCGGTTCCGGGCACCCACGGACGGACTGGCCACGGGCTTGGCCGTGGGGGATCCCGCCTGCCTCCAGCGCTCCAGGGACGCGAAGAGGCAGTCTTCCGGGGGCAGGGGACCCTGGCGGCCGGTCTCCCGGACGGCCTGCCAGGGGTCGAAGGCCTCGGGATCCGCCGACCTGGGCCGCCCCGCTGACGGGGGGCTCCCGGGCGAGGCTCGGGCGGCGCCGGGGGCGGGATCCGCGGCCGCGCCGGCCTCCGGGAAGCCGGGACGGCCGGTTTTAGCCTCCTCGTAGGCTTTCCGGAGCCTAAGAAAGGCTTCATGGTTTCCGTCGGGGCCGTCGGGGTGCAGGCGCTTGGCCCAGGCCCGATAGGCGCTCTCCAGGGCCGCGCCGCTCAAGCCCCGGAGCGCCTCCTCCGGGTTGGGGTAGAGCATGGGGGAATAGTACAGTAATCGGTGGACGGTGAACAGTGAACGGGAGTGCCGACAGTGCGCGGCGGAATCCAACGCCAAAGCGCGGATTGCGGCTGAGTTCTTGAAGCGCTTCCGCCCACCGTCCACCGTCCACTGACCACTGACCACCGCCTCGCCTTGCCCCGGCCGCCCCGAGCGTGCTACTATTTCCGGACGCGCGGTCGCCCGGCCGGTTTCCCGGCCCGGCGCCGCGGATGCGATAATCAAACGCCCCGAGGGTATTCGTGTTCCTCAAGAGTCTGGAAATACTGGGTTTCAAGAGCTTCGCGGACCGCACGCTCATAGAATTCTCGCAGGGCATCAGCGCCCTTCTGGGGCCCAACGGCTGCGGCAAGAGCAACGTCGTGGACTCCATAAAATGGGTCGTGGGGGAGCAGTCCGCCCGCAGCCTCCGGGCCGAGAGCATGGAGGACATCATCTTCAACGGCACGGAGACCCGCAAGGCTCTCAACGTAGCCGAGGTGATCCTCACCGTATCCAACGAGAACTCCTCCCTGGCCCTGGACGCGCCGGAGATCGCGATCAAGCGCCGCCTGTACCGTTCCGGGGAGAGCGAATACTTTCTGAACGGCCAGCCGGTGAAACTCAAGGAGATCCGGGAGCTCTTCTGGGATACCGGAATCGGGAAGAGCGCGTACTCCGTCATGGAGCAGGGGCGGATCGACCAGATCCTGTCCTCCAAGCCCGAGGAGCGGCGCTACCTCTTCGAGGAGGCCGCGGGGATCACCAAGCACAAGGTGCGTTCCCGGGAAGCGGAGATGAAGCTGGAGCGGACGGAGGAAAACGTCCGCCAGGTCCAGGGCATCCTGGGGGAGGTCAGGCGCAGCCACGACACCCTCAAGTCCCAGTCCGAGAAGACCCTGACCTACCGCGCCCTCCGGGACGACATCTTCCAGGTGGAACTCGACCTCCACCTCCTGCGCCTTCGGGGCTTCGTGCAGGACAAGTCCCGGCGGGACGAAGAGGCGGCGGACAAGGCCCGGGCCCGGGACGCGGTCAAGAAGTCCATCGACGACATCAATATGACCCTCGAGGAGAGCCTGGACATCGTCAACACGATGGAATCCAAGCTCGTGGAGCACCAGAAGACCGTCTACGGACTTGCGGTGGATCGGGCGGGCAAGGAGAAGCAGCACAAGCTCCTGGCCGAACGGGTCTCCGAGGCCAAGGCCAAGATCGACCAGGCCCGGCTGCGCAAGAAGGGCGCCCAGGAGCGCCTGGAGGGGCTTCAGGACGAGGCCCAGGAGAAGGAGGGCGAGGTCCGCAGCCTCAAGGCCCGGATCCAGGAGATCGAGAAGAACATTACCTCCTTCGAGTCAAATATAAGCGCCGCGGACGGCCGGATCCGGGACAACGAGGCGGCCATCCTCCGGGCCGAGCAGGGCATCTCCTCCCTGGAGACCGGCCAGGCCCAGGCCCAGAAGGAACTGGATGCCATCACGGACGACATCGTCCGGGAACTGGACGCCCGCCTCAAGGAGACGGGGTACTCCGCAAAGGACCGGCGGGCCGCCGAGGAGGCCATCGACGGGCTCATCGCTGCGGTCCACGCCCGGATAGCCGGCAAGCAGGCCCTGCTGGCGGACCTGGGCAGGATGGCGGACTACAAGGCCGAGGACGCCCGGGCCCTGATCGAGAAGGCCCGATCCGACCTGGTGGGCACCAAGGCCCGGATCGAGGAGCTTCGCGGGCTCTACGAGGCGTACAAGCGCACGTCCCCCTCCTTCATCGACGAGTTCCTGTCCCCCGAGGGCATCATCACAAAGAAGCGGGCGGTGGACGAACGGATCGCCCGGATCAAGGACGAGGTCGCCGCCCTCCGGGACCGCATCCTGGCCATGAGGGACGAGAACCGCCAGCTGGCGGAGCGGATCGACGAGTACCGCCGCACCCTGGAGGAACTCCGGGGCAACCGTATCCGGATGCAGACCCAGGGGCAGGCCGCGGAGGAAGCCCTGACCCTCTTGAAGCGGGAGATCGCCGTGCAGGAGGGGGCGCTCAAAGAGCTGGAAAACGAGGTCTACCTGGAGGAGAAGCGCCTGGCGGACGCCACGGAACAGCTTACCGACCTGGACCAGGAGATCGCGGAGATCGAGGTGAAGGGGCGCCGATTGACCGCGGAGATGGAAAAGCTCGAGCGG
>JBFZER010000336.1:0-2944 GCA_041306765.1 Spirochaetota bacterium
GACGCCTGGATCGCGGGGCTGATGGAGGAGCTGGAGACCCGCTTTGCGGACTGCGGCATCCTCCTCTATTAGGCCGGGGCGGACCCCCACATCGAGGACCGCTTCGGCGGGGAGCTCACGACGGAGCAGATGCGCCTGCGGGACCGGGCGGTCTTCCGCTGGGCCGCGTCCCGGGGCGTGCCCGTAGCCTGGAACCTCGCCGGGGGCTACCAGGATCCCCCCTCCAGGGTCGTGGACCTCCACCGCATCACCCTGGAGGAGTGCCTGGCGGCCCGGGGGCTTCAGTAGAGAAGCTCGACCCGGAGGCCCGGGAAGCGCAGGAAGTCCCGGTCTCCCGTGGCGATGGACGCGTCGTTCTCCAGACAGAGGGCGGCCAGGTGAGCGTCCGTGGTGAGATTGCCCCCGGTGCCCGAGGCGAGCAGAAGGTGTCCCAATATTCCGAGGTGGGCCTTTCCGGGGTCAAGAATGCGGACCGACGGCTGGGCGGCCAGGTCCCGGATCCAATCCAGGGACTGCTGGACGGACAGGGGCCGCGGGAAGACCCGATTCGAGGTTGATAGACGGAGGAATCCGAGGATCACCGCCCAGGGAAGTCCGATCTCCTCCGTTCCCCCGTTCACGACCTCCTCCAGCCAGGCCGCGGCCCCGTCGTGGCGGGCCGAGCCCGCGTCCACGGCGTATAGCAGGACGTTCAGGTCCGGGAGGATCACTTGCGCAGTTCCCGCTTGGCTATCGCGGCGTCGGCCTCCAGCCCTTCCGCGACCTCCCAGGCCTTGTCCTGGTCCGCGGAGGGAGTCCCAATTTGGTAGGAATCCGGTTTCCACGGGGATCGGCCGGCCGAATCGCGCCCCAAGCCTTTTTCCAGGGTACGGTTCACCTCTTCCTTGAGGGTCGTCGAGTCCCGAATCGCCCGGTCCTGGAGTTCTCGCATCAATATGTCAGCAATGTCAATCGTAGTGCGCATATAGACATCGTACTGCGATATCCGGAAAGGGTCAAGACTTTAGGGTCCTAAACCCGCGCCCCGCCCCCTTTTCGCCCGCAAGCGATTTCTCCGATTTCTCCTTGACGCCGCCGACATAGTGTAGTATATACACTATTAAGGGATCCAAGGACGGCCCACAACGGACCGGCCCCCTGGAGGAAACCATGGCAAAACGGCTCCGCATCGATCCGTCGGACTACAGATCCATCGTCTTCCTTACCGGGGCCGGGATCTCCGTGGCCTCGGGGATCCGCCCCTATCGCGGCCCCGGGGGCCTGTGGAACGACGAGACCCTGGTGAAGTTCTCGGACCTGGAGACCTTCCGGACGGATCCCCTTTCGGTCTGGCGCTTCATGAGCGAGACCCGCAGGACCTGCGCCGCCGCCCGGCCCAACCCCGCCCACCGGGCCCTGGCGGAGCTGGAGGCGCGCCTCGAGGCGGAGCAGTCCCTGACGGTCATCACCCAGAACATCGACGGCCTCCACCGCCGGGCCGGGAGTTCCCATGTCATCGAGTTCCACAGCTCCGTGGCCCGGACCCGGTGCTCCAACCACCGCTGCAAGCTCCCGGCCTTCGAGGATCCCCTACTGCACACGGAATCCGTGCCCCTCTGCCCGGCCTGCGGCGCCCCCCTGCGGCCGGACGTGGTCTTCTTCGGAGAGATCATCCCCGCCGCCCGGGGAGCCGCGGCCATGGACGCCCTGGCGGACTGCGACCTCTTCGTGGCCGTCGGCACCTCGGCCTCCGTGTACCCCGCCAGCCGCTTCGTGCAGTGGGCCTGGAAGCGGAACGCCCGGACGGTGCTCATCAACGTGGAGTCCTTCCGTGACCGGGATCCCGAGGCCGCCACCTGGTTCCGGGAGGAGTACATCGGACCGGCGGAACGGATCCTGCCCCGGCTCTTCGGGGAGGGCCTGGACGAGGACGAGCTGGACGGGTACCGGCCGGAAGTGATCGAGGATCTCCCGGAAGCCCGGGAGTGAATAAGAACCATACAGAATCGAGGAGACAACAATGCTGAAACCGAACCTGGGCTTTGCCTCTCTGCGGAACGGATTGACCATCGGCCGGGACCTGGACCTCGTGATCCGGGTGGAGACCCCGGCCCGCCCGGCGGACGCCGAGCGGAAGCCCGCGGACCTGGCCCTGGTCCTGGACCGCTCGGGGTCCATGCAGGGCGGGAAGATCGCCTACGCCCGGCAGGGGGCCGCGGCGGCGGTGAATCTCCTCGGACCGGAAGACCGGGCCAGCCTGGTGCAGTTCGACGACCAGGTGGACCTCCTCCACCCCCTGACCCCGGCCGGCAAGGCCGGGGCCCTGCAGGCCAGCATCGCCGGCATCGAGGCCCGGGGCAACACGGATCTCCACGGGGGCTGGGCCGCGGGGGCGGCCAGCCTGGGAAACGGGGAGGCGGGACGCGGCGCCCGGCGGGTCGTGCTCCTGACCGACGGCCTGGCCAACCACGGGGTGACGGACCCGGGGGCCATCGCCGCCGAGGTGGCCGAGGCTGCCCGCCGGGGCATCGCCACCAGCGCCCTGGGCATCGGGGAGGACTACAACGAGGAACTCCTGGAAGCCATGGCCCGGGCCGGGGACGGCTCCTACACCTTCGTGGAATCTCCGGACCAACTGCCCGCCTTCTTCGAGGCGGAGCTCCGGGGCCTGAAGTCCGTGGCCGGACGGGAAGTCCGGCTGGGACTGGCGCCGGGTCCGGGTATCGAGGTCGTCTCGATCCTGAACGACTTCCCGGCATCCGGCGCCGGCACCTCGGTCCTGCCCAACCTGAACTCCGGGACCCGGCAGGAGATCGGAGTCTCGATCCGGACAATGGAAGGTTTCGCGGTCCGGCCCGGGGAGGAGGCGGAAGCCCTCTCGGTGCGCCTGGAATGGACCGATCCGGAAGACGGGGTCCGCAGGGAGCTCCGGCTTGCCGTCCGGCTCCGGGTATTGGGGGAGCGG
>JBFZER010000337.1:0-4467 GCA_041306765.1 Spirochaetota bacterium
GTGGAACACGCTCTGGCCCGGGTGCGTCCCGGGGACGATTCCCACGCCCTGGGCGAGGCACTCTGCGGCCAGGACTGGAACCCCGCTGCCGTCCTGGTCTGGGCCGCGGTGCCCTATCGGACCGAATGGCGTTACGGCCCGGTGTCCCACAAGATCATAGCCCTGGACGCCGGGCACGCCTGCCAGAACGTCTACCTGGCCTGCGAGGCGATCGGCGCCGGGACCTGCGCCGTCGGGGCCTACGATCAGGAGAAGCTGGACGCCTACCTGGGACTGGACGGCAAGGAGCGCTTCGCCCTGTACGCCGCGCCGGTGGGACGGGCGCCGGCGGAGTGAGGATCGAGGACCTGGACCGCCCCAGGAAGGCGGTATTTTCGTTCAGGACGGAGGAACCGGCATGAATGCAAGTATCGAGGCGATTACCCTGGACTACGGGGAAGGAAAGAACAACATCATCCTGGGTCAGTCCCACTTCATCAAGACCGTGGAGGATCTCGGGGAGATCCTGGCCGGGGTCCCGGGAGCGAAGTGGGGTCTTGCCTTCAACGAGGCCTCGGGGCCCTGCCTGGTCCGGACCGAGGGCAATGATCCCGCCCTGGTCGAGACCGCGGCGGCCTGCGCCCGCGCGACGGGGGCGGGCCACAGTTTCTACGTGATCCTGGGACCGGGGACCTTTCCCATCCACGCCCTGGACCGGATCAAGGCCTGCCCGGAGGTCTGCAGGGTCTTCTGCGCCACCGGGAACCCCCTGCAGGTCCTTGTGGCACGCACCCCCCAAGGCGCGGGGATCGTCGGCGTCGTGGACGGATTCTCCCCCAAGGGCGTCGAGGGCGAGTCCGACAAGGCGGACCGCAAGGCGATGCTCCGGAGGTTCGGCTACAAGTTCGCTTGATCCGAGTTCGAATCCACCATCATGGGGGTCCCCGACCCGGAGGTCATGGCCCGCTCCGCCGCCAGGGCGTCCCGCCGCATGGACACGGCGGAGGAGGCCAGGACCGCGGCTATGATGATGGCCCCTCCCGCGATGGAGTTGGCCCCGGGGGCCTCCCCGGTTGCCAGGAAGACCCAGACGGGATTTGCGACGGGTTCGATGGCGGCCACCAGGATTCCCTGGATCGCCGTCACCCGCTTGATACCGAAGGACAGGAAGACCGCAGCCAGCCCCACCTGGAACACCCCCAGTGCGACGATGGCCGCCCCGGAAGCCCAGGTGATCCGAGGGGCCGGCAAGAAACAGGCCCAGGAAAGGGCGATGACCGCCGTGAAGGCGTGGGCCAGGAGGTTCGACTCCAGGGGGGAGCCGTCCTTCTGCATCCGCAGGAAGACGTAGTACATCGCGAAGGTCACGCCCGAGGCCACGCCGGCCAGGTCGCCCAGGCGGCTTCCTCCCCCCAGGTCGCCCAGGAAGAAGAGGATCATGCCCGCCGCCACCGCCAGGAAGGCCGCGAAATGCTCCAGCCGGGGTTTTTCCTTGAGCAGGAAGATCCCCAGGACCGCGGTGTAGATGGGCGCCCCGTACTGGAGGAGGATGGCGTTGGCGGAGGTGGTCGCCTTGTTCGCGTACACGAACAGGAGCATGGTGGCCGCGCTGGACAGGGCGGCTCCGACCTGGGGGAAGGAGAATGTGATCCGGGGTTTCCGGATCCAGATCAGCAGGAAGAGACCCGCGACGGCCGATCGTGCGCCGGCGATGGCCATGGGATTCCAGTCGATGATTTTGATGAACAGCCCCGCGAAGCTCCAAAGGAGGGCGCAGACCGCCAAGGCCGCCAGGCCGAGGGTCTGGTCGCGGGAGGACGTGGATGCATGCATGCCCGGGATGGTATCCCGAAATTCGCGGAAAGGCTAGGCGGGAAACCGGCCCGGCCCGGGCTCCGGGAATCGGCCGGAGGGTTCCTTCGATAGATCCAACAGGATGAACAAGATTTTAGTTGGATGAACATGATGGAAGAATGGAGAAAATCACAGATGCTGCATCTTCATCTTGTTGATCTTTGAGAATCTTGCACATCTTGTTGGCTCTATGGTTCCAAAGCCTTCCGGTCAGCAGAAACCTTCGGATGCACGCGCAAACTCCCGGCGGAAGGCCTTGTCCAGGCGCGGATCGTCCGTCTCCAGGATGCCCAGTTCCAGGGTCTCCGATCCTTGGAAGGCCGCGAAGCGCCCGATCTCGGCAGCGACCGCCCGGGCCAGGACGGCCGGGCTCGTGCGGGCCGGAGCCGGCCCGATCCCTCCGCCTGCGGGCGAGACGGAGCCCCTGCAGGCCAGGCGGAGCCGCTGCAGAATGAGGGTTCTGCGCCGGCGGTCCGCCTTGGCGTCGAGGAGTCCCGCGAACCGCGCCTCTCCGGGGTCTTCGGTCACGTAGAGGATCGGCAGGGCGAAATACCCGAAGGCGCGCCGTGCCGCGGGGACATAGCACTCGATGGTGTAATCGAAGTCCCAGAGGCGGGCCGTCCGCCGGCGGTCGATCAGGAAGGGATCGAAGGGGGACAGGACGAAGGCGCGGCCGGGACTCGCAGTCGATGAGGACCCGGAGGGGGCCGCGCCGTCCGGGCCGGTTCCGCCCGCGGCAACCCCCGGGGCCGGCCGCTCGAGGAGAACCCTGCGCGCGAACCAGCCCGGGCCCAGGCCTTCCACGACCGCGGGGACCAGGATCCCCGACTCGACCGACGCGGCCAGGGCGGCGCCCATCCCGACCAGACCGTCCTTCCGGAGGTAGACCGCCTGGGCCTTCGTGAAGAGTCCCTGGGATCGCGCCGCCCGTTCGACATGCCTGCCCGAGAGCTCGGCCTCGGTCGGGGCGGGTCCCGCGTGGACCGCGGGAATCTGGCGCTCCGAGAGGTCGTACACCTTCTGGAACCCCCTGCGGGTGACGCAGGCCAACTCTCCGGAGTGGAACAGGTACTCCAGGGCAACCTTGGCGGGTTTCCAGTCCCACCAGCCCCGGGGGCCGCTCATCGGTTCCTGGAAGTCCCGTGCCGAGAGAGGACCCTCCGCGGCCACCCGGTCCCGGACCCGGGATACCGCCTTGGGGTCCGCGTTGAACCACTCGTGGCCGTTTGTCCGGATCCGCAGCATCCGGGGAAGGCAGTAGCGCCACTCCTCGACGGGAAGGTAGGAGGCCGCGTGGGCCCAGTACTCCACCAGCCGCCGCTCTCCGCCCCCGACGCCCTCCAGGGCCGGCACCGCCGCGAACCCCGGGTCCGGGACCCGGCTCCAGAGGACGTGCTCGTGGGCGCGGCGGACCACGGAGATGGTGTCGATCTGCACGTAGCCCATGGCCTCCACGGCCCGGGCGGCTCCCTCCTGCCCCGCGGGATAACGCGGCGGGAAGCCGGCGCCCGCCGCCAGGGCCAAAGCTCGGGCCTCCCGGATTCCGAGGGGCTCGGGCCGGCCGGCCGCGATTTTGCTCAACGGACCGCCCCGGACCGCGGGAAGGCCCGACCCCGGGTCACCCGGGTTCCCCCGGCCCGGCCCCGTCCGCCTTTCCATAGGCTCCCAGGACGACCAGGGCGCGCAGGGTGTTCCAGCGGCTCGGACCTCCGGTCTGTTCCATGTCGAAGTGCACCGCCCCCGGATGCTTTCGCTGGACCGGCCAGGTGCCGTCCTTCCGGCGCTTCCCGCCCAGCAGGGTCAGGGCGTCCGCCATGCGCGGGTCGAAGGGCCGGCCCGCCCGGGCGAAGTAGGACAGGCTCCGGAGGACGTCGTACTTCCAGCGGCAGGGGAAGGACAGGTACGGGAACTCGGAGTTCGCGATCCGTCCGCTGCGGAGCCCGAAATACAGGCGCCGGGCCAGGAGCCATTCCTCGCCGCCCCGGGCCAGCCGGCCGAGTTCCGCCTCCGGGGCGAGCCCCGTCTCCCGGGCGTCCCGGAGGGCCTCGAGCACGGAGATCGTGGTGGCGAAGGAGGATGCAGCAGAACGGACATCGTCGCAGTTCCATCCCCCGTCGGGCTGGCGGTGCATGCCCAGGAAGGCGAGCATCCGGCGGGCGCGTTCGTCCCGGATTCCCGAGTAGAGGGCCAGGGACAGGACCATGGCGGTTACACAGACGTCCGCGACCCGGACGGTCTTGGCCACGTAGATCCCCCCGTCGGGTCCCAGGAAGCGCTCCAGCAGGAGTTCGACGCTGTCCTGGAACGCCGGGTGGTCTCCCGGGAAGCCCAGGGACTGGAGGTCCATCAGGGTGTAGTGGGTGCTCACCCACTTGGGCATATATAGGCCGCCGCCCCACATCCGGGTCGCGGGGTCCCGGGCCTCCAGGAAACGCCGGCCCCAACCTTCCCCGGGGATGCGCGCGCGGAGGGAGGCCAGGGACTTCCCGTCCTCCCGAAGCAGGTCCCTGCGGGCATGGTACTGGATCGATACGTCCCCGGCTAAAAGCCAGGCCAGGACGGAGGACTCGGCGCCCCCCGAGTCGTCCGGAGCGCCGGGAGCCCTTGAAGCCCTCATTTCAGGCCCGCTGCCTT
>JBFZER010000338.1:0-7989 GCA_041306765.1 Spirochaetota bacterium
GATCCCGGTACCCAGCTTCTGCTCGGAAAGCAGTTGGGCGCGGGGATCATCGTCACCGGGACCATCACCCCGGTTCAGGACGGCTACGAGGTGAACGCCCAGATGATCCGGGTCGATACCGGAGCGGTGCTCGGCGGGGTGGTCCGGACTATCTATCCGGAATGAGCCCCGGAAGGCTGGGCGCTTCCCCTCGGCGGGCGCGGATACGGCTTGCCGCGAAACGATCCTGAGATTCAGGAAGCGGACGGCAGTTCGGGGGAGGCGTGATGAAGACCGGCCGGAAGATCGGCTACGCAGTCGGCGACATCGGTATCTCGATCTCCTATTTCACGGTGGGTTTCTTTTTCCTCTACTACCTGACGGATATCGTGGGGATGGACCCATATCTCGCGGGGCTAGCATTCTTCGTCGGCAAACTCTGGGACGGGGTCAACGACCCCCTCATGGGCATCCTGTGCGACAGAACCCGTTCCCGATTCGGCCGCAAGCGAGTCTTTGTGCTGTTCGGAGCCGTGCCGTTCGCGCTGAGCTTCATCCTGCTTTGGATGATCCCATCCGGCGCGGCCGCCTGGGCTCAATTCATCCTGGCGGTCCTGGCCATGACCCTGTACGCCACGGCATACACGGTGGTCGTCGTTCCGTACATGGCGCTGGTACCGGTCCTTACCGAGGACTACGACGAACGCACCCAGATCACAGGACTGCGCGCAAGCCTTTCCACATTCGGCACCATCCTGGGCGGAAGCGCCGCCTTGCTTCTGTCGTCCTTCGCGGACGAGCTTGCCGGGCTCCGGATAATCACGATCCTGTTCGGGGTCTTGAGCCTCGGCTGCCTGCTCGTCGCGGCTCGAAGCGTCCGGGGGCTGGAGCAGGAAAGCCCTTCGAGCTCGGTCCGCATGGACTACACGTGGATCCGTTACCTGGAGATCCTCAAGGATAGGAACGTCCTTGTCCTGATGACCGTCAAGGTGCTGGGCGCGGTCGCGACAGGTTCCCTCTCCGCCGCGCTGCCGTACTTCGCGGAACATGTCCTGGGGGATCCGGGCAAGGGCACGTACGGCCTTGCCATCTATGTCGCGGTGTCGGCTGTCGCCATTCCGGTCTGGAATCGATTGAGCAGAATCTTCGACAAGCGAAGGCTGCTCCTGGCCGGGAACGGGCTGACCGCCGTCGTGCTCCTCTGGATGGGTTTCTTCCTGAGGTCGGACATGGCCGGTGAGTTCTATGTCGGCTGCGTGTTCCTGGGACTTGCGATGTCCTCGTTCCTGCTGATTCCCTATTCCCTCGTACCGGACCTCGTGGAGGTTTACGAAAGCCGGACAGGGCTCCGCCATGAATCGGTCTTCTTCGGCCTGTGGATCACAGTCCACCAGCTTGGTATCTCGATTTCCGGCCTGCTTCTGGGGCTTGCGCTGGGCGCGTTCGGGTACGATGGATCGGCGGCTGTCCAGTCTCCGGAAACCCTGCGGGCCGTGAGAATCGGCTTCGGAATACTTCCGGGGCTCTTCTTCCTGGTCACGGCCGTGGTACTCCAGGGGTATGGAATTTCACGGGAGGTATACCAGCAGGCGCGGCTTTCCCTCGCGGCCGGAAAGAAATCCTCACCGTGAATCCCGTACGGCGCTGGCATGTTGTCCGGGAATTGCGAAGGCGGTTCTACGGGCTGTCGCGCGAGGCCTTGGTCCGACATCAACAGGAGGCGTTTTCGGAACTTTGGAACTATGTCCGCGAGCGCTCCGCCTTCTACCGACGGCTGTATCCTAAGGTTGTCCCCCTCGAACAAATTATTCCGTGTTCCCGGGGGGAGATGATGGAGAGCTTCAACGAAATAAATACCGACGGCCTGGATCGTGACGAGTTGGTGGATTTCCGAATCGCCGAGGAGAGAAAGGGTCGGACGGGGTATTTCCGAGGTCGGTACTCGATCGGTCTCTCCTCCGGGACTACCGGAGGCAGACTCTTGACAGTCCTCTCCAAGCAGGAGCGCGATCTGTATACCTGCCTGCTCTGGGCGCGCAACAGCCTACCCCCGGGAATCCGTCCACTGCGGGTGCTCTTCGCCCTCCGTACCTACAATCCGACGTTCACGGAAATCGGGATATTCGGGGTTCGGATGGTATATGTCGATTATACCCATGCTCCGGAGGAGTTGGCGGCGCTCATCAACCTCAAGCGCCTCAACATCCTGGCGGGGCCTCCGTCGCTCCTGTTGTTGATAGCCAGGAACCGCGACAGGATCAATCACCGAATCGACGCGCTGGTCTCCTACGCGGAAGTGCTCGACGACGACTCCAAGGCCCGGCTGGAAGAAGCCTTCGGCGCGCCGGTCGTGCAGATATACCAAGGAGCAGAAGGATTCATAGGAAGCACCTGCAAGTGCGGAAACCTGCACCTCAACGAAGACGTGGTCCTTGCGGAACCTCTGGGGGACCCTGAGACCGGGCCTGTCCGAGTGCTGTTGACCGATCTGTACCGCCGGACCCAGCCCCTGATCCGGTACCGGATGGACGATTTCCTGGAATTGGAAGAGGATCCTTGCCCCTGCGGATCCAGCTTCCGGCGCATCCGGCGCATACACGGCCGAGTGGACGATGTCTTCGTCCTGTTGGACGAAACCGGGCAACCGCGGTACCTGTTCCCGGACTATATCCGGAGGGCCATCAACCAGGCTTCTGGGAATGTGCTGGAATATCAGGCCATCCAGCACAGCACGGACCGGATGGAGATTCGCATCTCCTTGAAGGATGGTTCGGACCGTCCCCGGATCGAACGGGCGATCCTGGACAATCTGGTCTGGAGGGTCGGACAGATCGGTGCGAAGCTGGGAGAGGTTCGATTCACCCTCGAGGCTCCAGAACGGAACCCGCGATCCCTGAAATGGATCCGTGTAAGCCGGAGATTCCCTTGGAACTTCTAGCCGTCTCCGGCACGGAAGACGCCGAAGGGTGCAGACTGTTCGGCGCCGTGGCGGCGAAGGTCTACGCTCACGACCCGGTCTGGGCTCCGGGCTCGGAAATCGCGTGGCGCCGGCGAATGGAGCAGCTCGCCGGGGCGGAAGGGGTTTTCTTCAGAGCCCTGGTAGCCATCGAAGATGGTGAACCCGTAGGGCGCTGCATGCCAATACTGGTTCCGGGCTGCACGGACGGGAGCGGACGGCCCCAAGGATGGATCGCATTCTTCGAGTGCGAGCAACGACATTGCCCGGCTGCTCGTACCCTGCTGGCCGAGGGCGAGTCCCTTCTCTCGGCCCGCGGGGCGTGCAGCGTCCAAGTGTCCCGGGCGGACAATCAGCTTGCCGGAATCCTGGTGGACGGATTCGAACTCCCTCACCTCGTCTGGACGAACCACAATCCGCCGTACTACCTTGATCTTATCCGGTCCTGCGGTTATGAGGACGGTATCCGGATGGTCTCGTTCCGCTTCTATCGGGATCGTGTCCCGGAATTCCGCCTTGATCTGCCGGGGCTGAAGGTCCGCGAGTTCGACCGATGCGAATTCGAGCGGGAGACCCGCATATTCCACGATCTTCAGCGAAGGATCTTCGGGAATCGTCCGGGATACGTCCCGCGTACCCTGGAGGAAGACCGCTCGTTTGTGGAAGGCTTGCTTCCGTTCCTCCAGGATGACTTCGTCATCATCGTGGAAACGGAGGCCGACGAACCGGTAGGTATCCTGGTATGCGTGCCGGACATTTATCAAGCCGCGAGAGGCAAGACGATAGATCGCGCCCGCATCGTGACGATCGGCGCGGTTCCGGGCTACGCTTCCCGGGGGATCGGAGCCTTGATGGGCGCCCGTCTGATGAAAAACCTTTTGGACAAAACACGATACTCCTATGTGGAAGGATCCTGGGTGCGAAGCGACAATCTCGGCCCCCGTCTCCTGGCCCGCAGGTTCAACGCCCTGCCGGGCCGGGAATTCCGCCTGCCGGAAAAGCGGCTGGACTGAGCAGCGTCTGTCGCTCCGGGAAAAAGATGATTACCATCCTGTCCCCGGGTCGGCCCAAACACCAGGATTCCCGCGGGGGGCGCCCGATCTCCAGGGTTGCACGCTTGTGCGGAGTTTCGAAAAACCTCGACGGCAATTTCCCTGGACGATCTTCCCTGGGGTTGTGCTATACTCCCGGGAAATCTCTGGCGTATGGAGCGACCAACGTATGAAGAAGCTAGCATTCCTCGCGGCATTCTGGCTCTTCGCGGCCCTCGCCCTATGGGCCGCGGGTGGAGAGGCCACCGTCCAGGTCAAGGAGACGATCCTCCGAGACCAGCCGTCCTTCACCGGGAAGTCCCTGGGGGTCCTCAAGTACGGAGCCAAGGTATCGGTCCTGGAGGAGAAATCCGGCTGGTCCCGGGTGTCCGCGGAAGGCGGAAAACTTCTGGGATGGGTCCACGGGTCCGCGATCACCAAGAAATCCGTCGCCCTCAGTTCCCAGGGAGGGAGCGGGACCGGGGCCACCAGCGGGGAGGTTTCCCTGGCCGGCAAGGGATTCTCAGCCCAGGTGGAAGGGGAATACCGGAGCCAGAACGCCGCCCTGGATTTCGCGACCGTCGACGGGATGGAGAAGATCCGCTTCCGCCCCGAGGAACTGAAGGTCTTCCTGGCCGAGGGCGGGATACTCCCCAAGGGCGGCATATGATGGGAAAAAGAACGACGACTTCTCTCGTCCGGGCGTCCGTCCTGGCCGCCGCGATATCGGCGGCCCTCCTTTCCTGCGCGACCATCGTCGAGAAGACCTCGGGGATAGCCGTGGCCTCGGGCTTGATGACCCCGGAACAGGCCGCCTCCTCAGCCAAGCTGGCGAAGGCGGTGGACAGGACCTTCGAGGACATAACCCCGGAGCAGGAATACTACATCGGCCGCTCCGTGGGGGCCCAGGTCCTTTCCACGGCACGACCCTACAACAACGCGGCGGCATCCCGGTACATCAACCTGTTGGGCCAGTCCCTGGCTCTCTTCTCCACGCGGCCGGAGACCTTCGGGGGCTACCACTTCCTGGTCCTGGACAGCGACGCCATAAACGCCTTCGCGGCCCCCGGGGGCCTCGTGTTCATGACCCGGGGAATGCTTCGCCTCTGTTCCACGGAGCACGAGGTCGCCGCCGTGCTGGCCCACGAGATCGCCCATGTCCAGCACCAGCACGGACTGAAGGCCATCAAGGCCGACCGCCTGACCGCGGTATTCGAGGTCATCGGAACCGAGGCGGCTAAAAACCTGAGTCCCGGGAGGCTCAAGGAGGTGACGGCGGAGTTCGCGAACTCCGTGACCGACGTCACCGGTTCCCTGATCAACTCCGGGTATTCCCAGGGGACGGAATTCGAGGCGGACAAGGGGGCGGTGGTCATCCTGCAGAACGCCGGGTACAATCCCGCCGCCCTGGTATCCATGCTGGCGGCCATGAAGACCCGGCTCAAGCCGGGCGCCCCGGATTTCGCCAAGACCCATCCGGATCCCGAGGTCCGGATCGAACGGATCCGGCGCCAGATCGGCACCCTCGCCCCGGTGGTGGAAAGCCCCCAGTCCCGGGAGCGCCGTACCCGCGCCCTGTCCGGGATCTGACCGGCATGCGCGCGGCATCGGCGGCACTGGCAAAGCGAAGATCCCCGGGCCACAAGGGTCCCGGGCGGCGCGCCCTGGAGGGAGCCTTCCTCGGACTCGCCTGCGCGGCGCTGTTCTCCGGCCTGGGGGTCCTGGACGCCCTGGATTCCCTGGAAAACCGGCTCTGGGACCTCCGGGTACGGACCTTCGCCAAGCCCTCGGCCATGACCGACAGGATCCGCCTGGTCCTCCTGGACCAGGGGAGCCTGGACTGGGCGGAGAAGGAGTTGGGAGTCCAATGGCCCTGGCCCCGGGAATTCTACGGAGTCCTGGTCTCCTTCCTGTCCCGGGCGGGAGCCCGGGCGACGGCCTTCGACGTGCTGTACACCGAGGCTTCGTTCTACGGGGTCGAGGACGACGAGTCCTTCGCCGGCGCCGTCCGGGAGAGCGGCCGCTTCGTGGCGGCGGTTCAGCTCAGCCGGGAGCAGGGCGAAACCGAGTCCTGGCCGGCCGGGGCCGCCGAGCCCCGACAGCTGGATATCCCGCCCGGTTCGACCTTCGTCTCCCTGTCCCGGGCCGTGTTCCCGATACCCGAGCTGGCGGGCTCCGCGGCGGCGTTCGGCAACGTCCTGGCCCAGCCGGACCCGGACGGGATCAACCGCCGCCTGGGGCTCGTGACCGGGTTCGACGGACGCGCCGTGCCGACCCTGGCCTTGGCGGCCTACTGCCTGGGAGAAGGAGTCCGCGACCTGGAGCTCCGGCCCGGCGAACTGCGGGCCGGCGGCCGGATCGTGCCGCTTACCGGGGACGGGCACGTCATACTCCGATACCGGGGGCCCAGCCAGACCCATGCCGCGGTCAACGCCGGTGCGGTCCTGCGTTCAGAACTCGCTCTCCGGGAGGGTGGCGTACCGGAGATCGACCCGTCCTTCTTCGCGGACAGGTACGTCCTGTTCGGATTCAGCGCCCCGGGGCTCAAGGACCTGCGCCCCTCCCCGGTGGGGGACGCGTATCCGGGGGTGGAGGTCCACGCCACCCTGCTGGACAACCTCCTGGCCGGGGACTCGGTGCGGACCCTTCCCGGCTGGGCCGCGGCGGCCCTGATCCTGGCCCTCGGCATGGCCGCCGGGGCCGCCATCCGGCTCTGCCGCGACGCCGTCCAGTCCGCCGTCGTCCTGGCCTCGGCCCTGGCCCTGCCCTTCGCCGTCGGGTGGATCTCGGCGGGGTACGGCATCTGGGCGCCCGTTGCGGCCCCGGAGGGCGCAGTCCTGTTCGCCCTCATCGGGGGCTTCGTGGTGAACTACGCCGGAGAGGGCCGGCAGAAACGGTTCATCAAGGAAGCCTTCAGCCAGTACCTGTCCCCGGTGGTCATCGACCGGCTGGTTCAGAATCCCGACCGGCTGACCCTGGGGGGCGAGAAGCGCCCTCTGTCCATCCTGTTCAGCGACATCCGCGGGTTCACGAGCATCTCCGAGGGCTTGGATCCCGTCTCCCTGACCGCCCTCTTGAACGACTACCTCACCGAGGTGACGGAAATCATCTACCGGTTCGGGGGCACCATCGACAAGTACGAGGGCGACGCGGTCATCGCCTTCTGGAACGCCCCTCTGGACCTGCCCTCCCACGCCCTCAACTCCGTGAAGGCCGCCCTCATGTACCAGAAGCGGCTGGCGGAGATCCGCCCGCGCCTGGCCGAGACGGCGGGCCGGGACGTATACGCCCGGATCGGAATCAACACCGGGGACGTGGTCATCGGGAACATGGGCTCCCGCCAGCGCTTCAACTACACCTTCCTGGGGGACGCGGGCAACCTGGCATCCCGGCTGGAGGGGATCAACAAGCAGTTCGGCACCTTCGTCATGGTCTCCGAGTTCACGAAGAAGGCCGCGGGGGAGGACCCCGAGGTCGCGTACCGGGAGCTGTCCCGGGTGACCGTCGTCGGGAAAAGCGAACCCGTCCGGGTTTTCGAGCCCCTGTACCGGGACGAGTACCAGAGGAGGTCCGGGGACCTGGAGAGGTTCGCCCGGGGCCTGGGGCGGTACTACGCGGGCGAGTTCCGGGGAGCCCTGGAGGAGTTTGCGGCGATCCGGGACAGGGATCCCCCCGCGGCGGCCTACTGCGAAAGGGTGGAGCGGCTTCTGGCGGATCCGCCCCGGGATTGGACGGGAGTCTGGGCAATTACGGAGAAGTGACGGAATGACGGGCGCAAAGGGATTCGACAACGAGCTGTATATCCGGGAGCAAGCTTCCTGCATCCGGGAGAGGATGCGGCGATTCGACGGGCGGCTCTACCTCGAGTTCGGGGGAAAGCTCCTGGCGGATTTCCACGCGGCCCGGGTGCTTCCCGGCTACGATCCCAACGTCAAGGTGCGGCTCCTGAAGGAACTCCAGCGGGACGCCGAGATCGTCCTGTGCATCCACGCGGGGGCCATCGAGCACCGCAAGATCCGGGCG
>JBFZER010000339.1:0-2907 GCA_041306765.1 Spirochaetota bacterium
CGGGTTCCCCGGCCTACCAAAATACCTGTTCTTTCGAATGGTTGAGACGTCGGACCCGGTTCCCGACCGACATCCCGGATCGTCCGTGGAAACCCGCCGCCCGGAGCGGCCCTTCCGGCGGGAAGCCGGCCGCACGCTTCGGGATCAGGGCCCCGGATGGCGGGCCGGTTCGGCCGAAGGCGCCGGCCGCGGCTTTTGCCCCTGCGCGCCCGCCGATGGTTCCGCCGGAAGAGCCGCCTTTTCCCCCACTCCCGGGGGCGCGGGGCCCTCGGGAGGCACCGCGGTCTCCCGCCTCTCCCTGGCCGCTGTCCCCGCGTCAACGGCGGCCTCGCCCCGGGGGTCCGCCTCGGACCCACGGGGATCCTGAACGACTTCCTCGTATTCCTCGATGACGATGCCCCGCCGCACCATGATGCCGTAAATCTTCTCGGAGCGGTAGTTCACGTAACGGGACCCCCCCGTGGGACTGTACACCCTCGGGTTGGGAAGGACGGCGGCCAGGCGGGCCGCCTCCATGGCCGACAGGGACGCCGCGGACTTGCCGAAATGGTGCTGCGCCGCCATCTCGATCCCGAAGACCCCAGGCCCCCACTCCGCCACGTTCAGGTAGAGCTCGATGATCCGCTTCTTGGACAGGTTCTCCTCCAGGCGCCAGGTGTAGACGGCCTCCCGGAGTTTCCGGACCGGGTTCTTCGAGGGGGTGAGGAACAGGTTCTTCGCCAGCTGCTGGCTGATGGTGCTCCCGCCGACCTTGAATTTCCGCTGCTTCAGGTCCTTCTCGACGGCCTTCTGGATGGCGTCGTAGTCGAATCCCTCGTGGCGCCAGAACTTGTCATCCTCGGCAATGAGGACCGCCTTGACCACGTAGGGGGAAACCCTCCCCAGCGGCACCCACCGCTGGCGGATCCGAAGGTCCTTTCCCTCCCGCTTCCACTCGTCCTCCCGGTACTCCATGAAGGACGTCTTGACCGGGTTCACCTTCCGGAGCTTGGCGACGTCGGGCCAGACAAAGGAGATCCCGATGCTGCCCAGCAGCCACAGCAGGGGTATCCCCAGGAGAACCCAGACCCATGACCTTTTCTTCCGTCGCCCGCCCACCCGAAACAGCCTCCCCGGCCCGCCCGGAAGCGGCGCCGGGGTCCCTCATACATCAAGTTCGGACGTTTTCAAAGCGGTATTGTTCGATATCGCAGGGCATTTCCCGCCGGTCGGGACCCCGGGGCAAAAAAAAATTGACTTGGGGGGGGGATTCGGATAAAAGAGTCGCCGTCACTCATCTGTGTACAGTTTGTCATCCACTGCCGAAATCTGTGCACCGCCTCGTAGTGGGGCATCCCCCGACTCCCAAGAAGGAGGTACTTCCATGATGAGACGGCGGATTTTTCTTTGGATGGGACTGACCGTCCTGTTCTCTGTTTTGGCAATCCACTCGGAATGCCTTGCCGACTCGACCTACCGGACCAAGTCCGGTAGCAATCTCTACAGCATCGCCAAGAAGCACGGCGTATCCGTAGAGGCCATCAAGAAGGCCAACAACCTGTCCTCGGACCGTCTCAAGGCCGGCCAGGTCCTGGTCATCCCGTCCAAGGGCAAGAGGGCCGGGAGTGCGTCCGTTGCGAAGGCAAAGGCATCCCGGCAGGCTTCCTCAACCCGCAAGGCGGCAACGGCAAAACCCCAGGCCTACACCGTCAAGACGGGCGACACCCTCTCCGGCATCTCCAAGAAAACCGGCATCTCCGTAAACCAGCTGAAAGCCATGAATCACCTCCGCAGGACCGCCCTCAAACCCGGGCAGAAGATCGTCCTGGCGCGGGTAAGCTCGGGAACGCAGCATCCCGTGCGGAGCGAGGCGCGCATCCGGACCGCAGACGTCCGCGAGGAGGAGGAGCTCGAAGACGACGACGGGCTGGCGCCGGGTTCCCAGGAGGATGCCACCGCGGTGGAACAGGACCTGATTTCCAGTGCCGAACTGATGGGAAACTGGAAGGATCAGGAGGAACAGCAGCTGTTCGTGAAGGTCGTCAAGGGCTTCCTGGGAGCCCCCTACCGGTTCGGCGGCTCCACGGTGCGCGGAATCGACTGCTCCGGTTTCGTGGCCAAGATCTACCAGTTCTTCGATGTCAACCTCCCCCGCACGGCCCGCGAGCAGTCCCGGGTGGGCATGAACGTGGACCGGGACAGCCTGGACGTGGGCGACCTGGTCTTCTTCAATACCCGCCGCGCCTTTGGCCACGTCGGCATTTACATCGGCAACAACCAGTTCATCCACGCGGCGGCGGGCAAGAAACGGGAAGTCAGCATCAGCAACCTGGACGAACCTTATTACAACAAGCGCTTTATCAAGGCCGTCCGGCTCAAGGGCAAGGAAAAGGAACAGGCGAAGACCGGAAACGGGAGCGTGTAAACCGCTTCGCCTGCAGACAGGAAAAAGCAAAGAAGGGGTGGCCCCCGGAGCCACCCCTTCTTTTTTTGTCTTCTCTCCCTCGCAGGCCGGCAGACAGCGCTTCCTGCTCGCCTGGCCGGGGCAGCGCCCCCCGCCCGATCCGGTCGGAGCGTCTGGAACCGCTACAGGAAGCGCTCGAAGCGGTCCTTCTTGGCCTTGCAGATGGGGCACACCCCCGGGGGCTCTTCCCGGGCGCACAGATAGCCGCAGACGCGGCACCGCCAGACAGGATAGGCAAGGCCTTCCCCGGTCCGGACGGCGGCCTTCTCCGCAGCGGGGGCGGCACCCGGCCCCCCCGGCGGCCGGCGGTCGGGGATCGATCCCCGTTCGCGGGTGCCGTTCAACACCTCCTCGGAGACATACAGGGCGCAGTAACAGGCCCCGTAATCGCCCAGATCCGGGTCCCGGTAATCACAGGGGCAGACGATGTCCAGGTCCTCTTCCCGAACCCCCGAGGCGAGGCG
>JBFZER010000340.1:0-4051 GCA_041306765.1 Spirochaetota bacterium
GGACCTGGCCCCCTCCAGCGCCTATCCCCGGACCGTCAGGATCGTGCTCAAGGGTGAGGCCAACTCCATCTACGCGATCCAGGAGGGCGACCTGGAGGCCGTCCTGGACCTCTCCGCCTTCAAGGACGAGGGGGTGTACCGGGTGCCCGTAGCGGTGGAGAAGCGGGGCAGTGCCTTCGGCATCGATCCGCTGGAGATCCGGGTGGATCCCTCGGAGGTCGCGATAGCCCTGGAGCAGAGGATCTCCCGCTCGGTGCCCATAATCCCCAGCTTCCGGGGTTTCCTGGACCCCGGGTACGAGCTGGCCTCTTCGGAGCTAGTCCCCCCGACCGCCGAGATCGAGGGCCCGGCAAGCCTGGTGCGCAAGGCTTCCGACGTGACCACGGAGTTCATCGAGCTCTCCGGCCGGGGCGAGGACTTTTCCGCCGTCCTCCGCCTCCAGCAGAGGGATCCCCTCCTGGCCTTCGTCGGTTCCGGGACGGTGGAGTTCCGGGCGAAGATCCAGAAAGCCCTGGCCTATCGCAGTTTCGAAGGCCTTTCCATCCATCTCGAGGGGCTGGCGCCCGGCCTTTCCGTGGCCGGGGCACTGCCCCCCGGAACCCTGAGGGTGGTGGGTTCCCGGAACGACCTCTCCTACCTGGTGCCGCCGGAGGACGCTCTGTATGCGGACCTCTCCCTTATCGACGAGCCGGGGGTCTACACGGTGCCCGTGGGGGTCCGGGTTCCCTCGGGCATCTCCGCGGAAGCATGGACCCCCGGAGCGGTGACCTTGGCGGTGGTACGAAGTTCGGAGGTATCCCGATGATCCTGGGCATCGGAGTGGACGTGGTGCACGTCCGTCGGATAGAACACTGGCTGTCCGTACCGGGCCTCCCGGAGCGGTTCTTCCATCCCGAGGAACTCTCGGCGGCACGAAGCCGGGGGGACACCCTCTCCCTGTCCTTGGCGGCCCGGTTCGCCGCCAAGGAGGCCTTCGGCAAGGCCCTGGGCACGGGGCTGGCGGGCATCAAGCTCCGGGATATTCAGGTGGAAAACACGCCCTACGGGCGCCCGGACATCGTGCTGGCCGGCACGGCGCTGGAAAAATTCCGGGCGGCGGGAGGCGGGAGGGTGCTCCTGTCCCTGACCCACGAGCGCGACAACGCCATCGCCATGGTGGTGATAGAGGACGAAGGATGATAGGCTTTCAATCCAGGTCGAAGGAAGACAAGGAAAAGAAGATCACCTTCTTCTCCAAGGAGGCCGTGCGCTGCCCGGTCTGCGGCGCCGCCTTTCACCGGGAAGAGCTCTTCTCGGGCCGGGTCAACGCCGGGGACCTGACGGACGAGCTCCACAGGCAGTACATTCCCATGCGGGACTTCGGGGAGGTCCATCCCCTGGTCTACGACGTCACGGTCTGCCCCTCCTGTTTCTTCGCCGCCCTGCGCTCCGATTTCTCCACGGCTTCCCAGAAGACCCTGGACATCCTGGAAGGGGAAACCGCCTCCCGGGTGGCCCAGGTCCAGAAGGTCTTCGAGGGCCTGGACTTCCAGGGGTCCCGGCGCATCCTGGAGGGGGCGGCCAGCTACTACCTCGCGATCCTGTGCTACGAGCACTTCCCGAAGGATTTCTCCCCGACCGTGAAAGGGGCCGTATGCTGCCTCCGGGCCGCTTGGCTCTGCGGGTACCTCCACGACAAGGCGCCGAACGAGAACTACGACTACCTGGCCCTCGTCTTCTACCGGAAGGCCCGGGTGCTCTACCGGGGCTCCATCGAACGGGAGCAGTCCGGGAAGGAGCCCATAGGCGGGGCCAAGTGGATGGGGCCGGACACGGACAAGAACTACGGCTACGAGGGAGTCCTGTACCTCGCCGGCGTCCTGGAGCTCAAGTACGGCAACCGCGAGGACCCGGCCTACCGGGAGCAGGTCCTGGACTCTTCCAAACGCACCATCGCCAAGATGTTCGGGCTGGGCAAGCGGACCAAGGCCAAGCCGGGGCCCCTGCTGGACAAGGCCCGGGACCTCTACGAACGGATCAAGACGGAGCTCCACCAGGACGACGACTCCGACGATGAGTGAGCGCACGATTCGCCTGGACCTGTCCTACGACGGGACCGATTTCTCGGGCTGGCAGAGGCAGAGGAACGCGCGCTCCGTGCAGGAGGATCTGGAAAAGGCCCTCGGGTCGCTTCACGGACACCCCGTGGAGGCCGTCGGGGCGGGGCGCACCGACGCGGGGGTCCACGCCGAGCGGCAGACCGCGCATTTCCGGACGGATATGCCCTCGATTCCCGGGGACCGCTTCCGGCTGGCCCTCAACCGCTTCCTGCCCCGGGACGTCCGGATCCTGGAGTCCCGGGAGGCGGATCCCGATTTCCACGCCCGCTACGACGCCCGTCTCCGAAGCTACCGGTACTTCATCGAAACCGCCCGGGAATGCCCCCCCTGGCGCGCCCGCTACGCCTGGCACCTCCGCCGCGGCCTGGACCTTCGCTCCCTGAACGCCATGGCCTCGGTCCTGATCGGGGAGACGGACTTCAGCGCCTTCTCCAGCGCCCGGGACCCCGCGGAGAACCGGTACCGGTACGTGTATTCCGCCTCCTGGAGGTACGAGGACGGCCGGGCGGTATTCGAGATCTCCGCCAACGCCTTTCTCTGGAGGATGGTGCGCTCCCTGGTGGGATCCATGGTGGAGTACGAGGGGGAAGGCCGGGCCCCGTCCTGGATGCGGGAGGTCCTGGAGTCCCGGGACCGGAACCGGGCCGGCTCGACGGCTCCCGCCTGCGGACTCTTCCTCTGGAACGTGGAGTATTACGACAAACCCACCCGTGCCCGCCGCGCCCAGGCTCCGGAGGGCGATTCCGGAGATGGATTTTCGGATTGAACCACGGCGGCATAATAGAAAGAATCTGTAACCATAGATCCAACATGATTTACATGATTGTTCAAGATTTACAAGATGATAACCAAGAATCAGCATTCATTGGATAATTCTATCTTGTTCATCTAGTTACATCCTGTCCATCTTGTTGGATCTATGGCTTCATTCTTTCTTCCTCCGTGCTCTCCGTGCCCTCCGTGGTGATTCCTGAAATGGCGGCTTATCCTTTCTTCTGGTACACCGTCAGGGTCTGGAACGCGAAATCCACCTTCTCCCGGTCGAACCGTTTCTTGATTTCGATGTACATGGAGTTCTTCGCGTCCACGAAGTCGTCCTTGGCGAACCAGACTCCGAAGAAGAGGTTCACGCCGCTCTCCCCGAAACCCTCCACGAGGAACAGGGGGCCCGGGGACCTGAGTATCCAGGGATTCGCGTCCGCCGCCTCCTGGAGGATGCGGCGGGCTTTCTCGATGTCGTCCCGGTAGGTCACGGAAACGTTGATGTTCAGGCGCCGTATCGGGTACCGGGTGACGTTGGTGATGTTCGACTTGACCAGGGTCTCGTTCGGGATCCGGACCAGGCGGTTGTCGAAGGTCTTGAGCTTCACGGAGAGCATGTCGATGGAGTCCACGATCCCGACGGTTCCCCCGCCCACGTCCAGGACGTCTCCCACGGCGTAGGCCTTCTCGGTCAGGAGGAAGATTCCGCTGATCAGGTTGGATATTGAGGTCTGGGCCGCGAAACCGATCGCGATGCCCGCGATGCCCGCGGCTCCCAGCAGGGCCGAGAGGTCCAGCCCGGCCGCGTTGGCCAGGTTGACCGCCACCAGGAAGAAACCCGTGTATCGGACGAGCTTGATCAGGATTTCCGAGGTGCGGGGCGATACCGTCTTCCGGGTCAGCCGCCGGGTGACGCCGACGGCGATGCGCACGACGACGAGACCGAGGACCAGGATGCCCGCCAGCTTGAGGGCCGTCCCCAGGGCCTCCAGGGTTATCAGGTTGCCCAGGGATTCCTTGAGCTTCAGGTTGTCGAGATTCAGGGACGCGGGGGTCGAACCCTGCATGTCGGTTCCTCCTCGAATGGATCAGATGCCCGTTATGTACCGCAGCAGGTCCATGCCCCGGGCGAAGAACCTCTCCTCGGGACCCCTTCGCGCCGCGTGCCGAACCTCCATCCTGCCCAGCAG
>JBFZER010000341.1:0-3870 GCA_041306765.1 Spirochaetota bacterium
CCGCGGTAAGGGCCAGGAGCTTGCCCTTGGCGGAGACCGTACGCACCCGCTCCACAGCGCCGGGCCGGGATTTCTCCAGGGCAGCCGCCTCCTCCGCCGTGGCCAGGCGCGTCTCGCCGTCCACGGAAAGCTCGATCAGTTCCACGTCCGCGTCCACCATGGCCAGGGCCAGGAGAGGCGGGTGTCCGTTCTTCTCCGCCAGGGCCGCCATCTGGGACCGGACCGCGCTGACGGTCTTTTCCCCGGCGCCCTGGCTCTGGCCGTCGGCGCCCACGATCACCGGCGCCGCAGCGCCCATGCTGGTGCCCGGGGCCATGTATATATCCGAGGCGGAAAAGGCTATGAGGGCCCCCGCGGACCAGGAGACCCCCAGGCTGTCCGGACCGGAGCGCACGAAGGCTATGGTCTGGGCGTCCCGGATGGACCCGATGTACGAGGATATGCGCAGGGCGGAATCGACCCTTCCCCCGAAAGTGTCGATGTCGAAGACCAGGACCTCCGCCCCGGCGCGAAGGGCCGCCTCGGCGTTGCGACGGACGAACACCGCCGTGGAAGGCTCGATGTCGCCCTTGATGGGTATCACGTAGACCGAGGATCCTTCGGCCGCCGCGCCCGCGGCTGCCGAGAGGACCAGAAGGGCGAGGGCCGCGGCGCGGAACGCCCGCCTGATATATCCGAACGCGTCAAAGATTCGCAAGAAACCACCTCCCGGGCACCGGCCCAGGCGGCCGGTTCCCGATATCGTATAAGGTACCAAGAATCCGGCCGGTCCGGAAGGGTTTCTTCAGAATTCCTCGAAATCCTCGTCTAGCCAAAGCCCCGTCCCGCGGTTTACCGTGGCCTGTCGGCCCCGGAGCGCCCGGGCCGTGGAAGGAGCCCGGATGGATGCGGGGGAGCGCTTCGAGGCCCTGGAGACCAAGGCCGCCTACCAGGAGGAGACCCTGGCCAAGCTCAACGGCGAGGTCTGGGACCTGTCCCGCCGGATGGATCGCCTGGAGGCCCTGGTGACGGAGTTCCGGCGCAAGCTGGCGGACGTCGAGAGACCCGAACCCGGAGCGCCCGCGGACGAGCGCCCGCCGCATTATTGAGGGAGGTTCCATGATCACCTCGGTCTGCGTCTTCTGCGGGGCCAGTTCGGGCTCCCGTCCGGCCTATATCGCGGCGGCCCGGGCCTTCGGGCGGGAGATAGCCCGGCGGGGCCTGCGCCTGGTCTACGGGGGCGGGGACTCCGGAGTCATGGGGGCGGTCGCCCGCTCGGCCTTTTCCGCGGGAGCGGAGGTAGTGGGCGTCATACCCCGGAAGCTCCATGCCCTGGTGGCGGAAGCGGACCTCACGGAGCTGATCGTGGTGGAGGACATGCGGGAGCGCAAGGCCCGGATGCACGAACTGTCCGACGCCTTCGTCGCCCTGCCCGGGGGCATCGGCACCCTGGAGGAGTTTTTCGAGGCCTGGACCTGGCGGGCCCTGGGGTACCACGCCAAGCCCGTGGGCATTTTGGAGGTGGACGGGTTCTGGGAGCCCCTGCGGACCTTCCTGGAAGGCGTCGTGGAGGCGGGATTCCTGGGCCGGGAGCACCTGGCGGACCTGGTGATCCGTTCGGACCCCGGGGAACTCCTTTCCGCCCTGGACCGCCTGCCGCCCCTGGGGGTGCACAAGAAGCCGGAGCGGGGGAGGGAGGGCTGAGATCATTATCTCCATTTTATTAATTTCTTTCCGGGAAAGGCGCTAAAACCAGGGTCGCCCCTTGAAATGCGCCGCTTCTGTGGTATTCTTTACTATCATTCTCCATAGTTGATGCGAAACCGTTCCATCCACGGAGGCCCTCCATGCGGCGGTCGCGGGTAATCGTTTTTCTCATGGCCCTGGTCGCGGTCCTGCCCGCGGTCTCGCAGACCGGCGACTTCAACCTCTCGGTGGCGCCTACCTTCGCGATTCCGATCGGCCCGATCGTGGATGGCGATCTGCCCCTCTTCGGGATCGGCGGCGGGGCGACGCTGCGGGGGGATTTCGTCCCCGGCTTCGCACGGTTTCTCTACGGCCGGGTTTCCATGGATTTCGACCTCCTGCCCCTGAACGGCGCGTCCGACGCCCTGACCCTCCTGGCCGGCGGCGGGAGCCTGGGGCTCACCTTCAGCCCCTCCCCCCGGCTGGGAATCAAGGCGGGCGGCGGCGGCGGGATCTACATGGCCATGTCCGGCCTGGGCACCGTGCGCAACCCCTATATCGAGGGAGGCGCGGAGCTGTCCGTGCGCATGAGCCCTGCCATGGCCTTGAGCCTGGGCGGGCGCTACCTGCACCTGATCACCCCGACGGGACCCCTCTACCAGGGCATCGCGGCCCAGATCGGGATCTCCTACGACCTGGCCGGGGCCCGGAAGGGCACGGAGATCCGGCTGGAACACAAGATCAACCCCATCTTCCCGCTCTTCTTCTCCTACTACGACAAAAACCCCGCGGGGGAACTCTCCATATCCAACAAGGAGTCGACCCCCTACGAAAAACTGAAGGTCTCCTTTTACGCCAAACAGTACATGGACGGGCCGCGGCTCTGCGCGGACCTGGGGACCCTCAAGGGCGGGGAGACCAAGACCGCCCCGGTTTTCGCCCTGTTCAACGACGCCATCTTCCGGGTGACCGAGGGCACCAAGGCCGCCGGTGAGCTCATCGTCGAGTACTTCTACCTGGGCAAGGAGAAGAAGGTCTCCTTCCCGGTGACCGTCCAGGTCCAGAACCGGAACGCCATGACCTGGGACGACGACCGCAAGGCCGCCGCCTTCGTCACCGCCAAGGACCCCCTGGTCCTGGGCTTCGGCAAGAACGTGGCCTCCACGGTCCGGTACGAGGGGGCCCCCCCGGTGTCCGAGGACTTCCGGATCGCCTTTGCCCTCTTCCAGGCCCTGACCACCTACAACCTCGGCTACGCAGTGGACCCCAAGACCCCCTACACCGCCCTGTCGGAGAAGCAGGACACGGTGGACTTCCTCCAGTTCCCCAACCAGACCCTGGCCTACCGGGCCGGGGACTGCGACGACATCTCCGTGCTCTACGCCGCCCTCCTGGAGTCCGTGGGCGTGCCCGCTGCCCTGGTGACCACACCCGGCCACATCTACGTGGCCTTCGACCCCGGCCTGCCCCCGGACAGCGCGGGCAAGCTCTTCGCGGCCAAGGGCGAGCTGATCGTCCGGGACGGCCGGGCCTGGGTGCCCGTGGAGGTGACCCTGGTCAAGGACGGCTTCGTCCGGGCCTGGCGGACCGGGGCCCAGGAGTGGCGGGACGCGGAAGCCGCTGGCAAGGGGGGCTTCTACCCCATCCGGGAGGCCTGGGGCACCTACGAGCCCGTGGGCTTCGTGGAGGGCGGAATCGCCGTATCCCTCCCGCCTCCGGAGCGCATCCTGGAAGGCTACCGCAAGGAAATGGCCAAGTTCCTGGACGCCCAGGTGGGGCCCCGGATCGCGGCCATCCAGGCCGAGGACCGGGCCGCAAGGAAGACCGCGGATCAGACCGCCAACCGGGTCGGGGTGGTCTACGCCCAGTTCGGCCTCCTGGACAAGGCGGAGGAGCAGTTCCAGATAGCCTCCCGAAAGGGAACCTACGCCCCGGCGGTCACCAACCTGGGGAACGTCCTCTACCTCCAGGGGGATATGAAGGCTGCTCTCCAGCAATACGAGAAGGCCATGGCCCTGGCCCCCGCCTCCGCCGCAGCCCTTGCCGGCGCCGCCCGGGCCCTGTACGCCCTGGACGACTCGAAACGCATGAACGAAGTGATCGCCAAGCTCAAGACCGTGAGCCCCGAGCTGGCGGCCAAACTCGACCTTAGCGGCGGAGCCGTGACCACGGCCCGCGCCTCGGAAGCGGTATCCCGGGAGGTGG
>JBFZER010000342.1:0-5173 GCA_041306765.1 Spirochaetota bacterium
AGCTTCGCACAGCGATTGCCAGCAGGTGCGGAAACAAAGCTCTTCGGGCTTCGTTGATTTAATCAAAGTCGCGGCGCGGAAGCCCGAGGGGTCACTTGTCCAGGCCGTATCCCTTCCAGACGTTTATCGCATATTCCGTGGCTTGACGGTGCAGCTCGTAAACCTTGTTGCATTCGGCCTCGGATATTCCGTTAGCTACGGCGTTTTTGTATTCCTCGAAATACATCTGGGCCTGCTGGAAGAAGGGGTAGATCTGGCCGTCGCCGCTGTACTGCTTCCAGGCCCCGTTCTTCACCTTGGCGCTGTCGACCTCGTCCAGGAGGTTGGTCTTCACCCGGAACTTCGGCGCCGCCGACGGGGCGCCGCTACCCGTGCCCGTGCCGCCCGCCGGCCCCGAGGTACCTCCCCCGCGCGCGTCGATTATCGTCTGCGCCGTAGCCGTGGATCCGGAAAGGCTCGCGTCCCCCTTGGCGATGTCCTGGGCCACGGAGAGCCCGTACAGGAGGGCTTCCGCATCCCCGAGCCCCGCCCTGCTGCCCAGCAGGGTCGCTCCCACCCCGAATATCCCGGCCATGAGCTTGTTGCTGGATTTGCCCTCCCGGGCCAGCTTCTCCGCGGCCGCCCGCTCCGAGGCGAGGCGCGCCATTTCCGCCTGGTCCGCCTTCTCCTTGGCTGCCCTCTCCCGCTCCACGCGCAGGGCCTCGAGCTGTTTCTCGTTCGCCGTCTTGATGAGGTAGGCCTGGTCGATGCGCTTGCCGTCGTAGTACTCGCAGCGTTCTATGGTGTCCCCGTTGAAGTAGATGCCGATCCCGTGAGGCTTGCCTCCCCGGAAGGCGCCCTCGTACTTCTCCCCGTCCTGCCGGGCTATGGTCCCCTGGCCTTCATAGAGACCCGCCTTGAATTCCCCGGCGTAGGTTGTGCCGTCCGCGGTCGTGATTTTCCCCCGGCCTTCCGGCAGGCCGCCGGCCAGGGGCCCCTCGTAACGGCTTCCATCCCTTCCCTCGATGCGGCCCGAGACTAAAACCTCGTCCGAAAAAGTCCCGACATACCGGGTTTCGTCCGGGGTGACGAGGCTTCCCGACACGAAGATGCCGTTCTTGAATACGCCGCCTTCTATCCGATACCGTCCGTCCGCGCTGATCGCGTCCCCCGGTCCCTGGGCCAACCCCGAGGAGGACCCCTCCCCGAGGAATACCCAGGTTCGCAGGGAAGACGAAATGGCGCCCGCAGGCGCCCGGGACTTGAGCAGCGTCCCCTTGCTCCAGGTCTGGATGCGGGGATTTCCCGCAGGCGGTATCAGGATGCCCAGCCCTTCCTCCTTGTCCTCCCGGAAGGTGCCCAGGTACCGGGTCCCGTCGGGTTTCGTCAGGGTACCGAAGCCTTCCCGGCCTTTGGCCAGGCTGCCCGACCACCGGTCCCCGGCCCGGGTGCGGGCTTCGGCCGGGACCCAGGGGATGTAGGCCCCCGCTATACCCAGGGTCGCCTTCGTTGGATCGTCCTTCCGGGAGCCCAGGCTCGCCGTGACAGTTCGGGCGGGAGCTTCCCCCCGCCTGAAGGATAGGGAGGTGGAATTCCCCGGCTTGCGGGATTCCAAGATCGAGGTGATATGCTCCATGAGCGTGAAGGGTTTTCCGTCCAAGTCAAGGATCAAGTCCCCGGCAAGGATGCCGGCCTTGGCAGCGGCGGAGCCGGGGGCAAGTTCCGAGATCCTGAACGCGAAGCGCCTCGGGTCGCTCCACCCGTACCGGTCGTAACCCTCCCGGTCGTAGCCTTGTCGGTCAAAGCCGTCCTTGCCGTAGCCGTCGACGATGCTGTAGCCGTCCCGGTACAGGGCTTCGGGACGGATGGCGGCTACCAGGGAATCCCGGCCCGGCGGGAAGACCAGGGCGATCTTGTACCCCCGGCGAATGTAGGTCGGGCTTTTCGGAGCGTAGTCCATCGGCCCCTTACCCGCGTCCTTCCCCTGGAAAACCACCGCGTATATGGGAGGGTCCAGGGACAGGCCTTCCCAGACCGGGATGTAGGTCGGCCCGCCCTTCGGGGGCTTGAAGGGGGTCGTGCCGTTCGCTACCCGACCGTCTCCGGATATCGTGGTCATCGGCAGGGGACGCAGGGATGCGATGGTCGCGAAGAATTCACGGCTCGCATTCTGGATGTTGGCGTCTGGATCCTTCCCGGCAGACTTATCGATAAAAAGGCCCCCAATCCGCCACGAAACGGGATCCACGCCGTATAGATAATAGGTTGTGGAAGCTGTCCTAAGGGTGAAAAAGATTCGGCCTGTCGCGGGTTCCAGGTAGAAGAGCTTGGTGAAATCGACGGGCTCAAGGATCTTGCCCCGGGCGGAGTCCTTCGGCAATGGGGACGTATCGGTGACGGACATCGGCATATTCATGAACGTGTAGACATGGGAGTCTTGGGGCAGGTTTTTCAATTCAACGCCGGGTGCGGCCAATACGAAGGAATCCGCAGTCTCCAGCACGCTTTTCAGCATAGCCATGGATAGACTTCCCCGGGTCTTAATTCCCTCCCCGGCGGGGTCCGCGGCCGCCGGGGCCGCGCAGACCAGGGACAGCAGGAGCGCGGGGGCCAGGAACCGGGCCGCCGGTACGTGCCGGAGGCGCAGGGGGCGGATATTTCTCGTGAACATCGTTTGCTCCTCATTCATGGATGAATTTGTGACATTCGGGGTTATCGTGGTTCCAGGAAAGATCTCCGCTTCCACGCGGCTCCGTCCAAAACGATCATCCCGCTCCAAGGCATCGGGGCACGGAAGAGGCGAAATCTGCCTTCATCCTGGAGCGGGATTCTCGGCCCGGCCGAGAAAATGGCAAATCCGTCAATGCCATTCCACCTCGAAGTTCAGATCGTAGTCCCAGCCGAGCTTGTTCGACGCCGCCTCGATTTTCAGGCCGTGGTCGCTCCATGAGCCGTCCTTGCTGGCGTATACCTTGGTGTAGACGGGCTTGCAGTTGGAAAAAGAACACTCGGGAAGGCTCATCCGGATCGTCGCGCCCTTCCCGTTGGTGGTCCGGAATTGGTACAGGGCATAGCTCTGAAGCCACTCGTCGGGAGAACACTCCGCCTTTTCCACCCGGCATTCCAAACCGTCGATCCGGATCCTGACAGGCTCCATCGTTTTCGTGATCTTCGCGGAGATGCCGATCGCCCCGACCCCCGAAAGCAGGACAGCGATTACCAGGGCCCATCGTCGTTTCATTCCAGCCTCCCTTCCGGTGCTTGCCTGGAATTATCCCGGGTTCCCGCCTGAGGTCCATACAACTTTGGTTGAGGGGTCCGAGACGGGATCGGCGGGCGGGATTCAGTCAAAGGAGAGGCTTCGGACGAGTTCCACCCGGGAACGCAGGCCGGTTTTCTCGTAGATGTTGTGGGTGTGCCGCTTGACCGTGGATTCGTCGATCCGAAGGTCATAGGCGATCATCTTGTTGCTCTTTGCCTGGTAGATCCCGTTGATCACCTCGCACTCCCGCGGTGTCAGCCCGAATTTCCTGACCAGGGAGGCTAGATCCCCCGGGGGTTCCTCGGGGAAATCCCGATCCTTGCCCAGGAGCCGGACGGCCGCGTGGGGGCGGGGCAGGGAATCTTCCAGGAGGCATGCCGAATCGAGAAGTTCGAAGGAAAACGAATAGGTCGCTCCGGCGCTCGGCAGGGATATCCGATTGGCCCCGACCAGCATGGAACCGCCGAGGAATCGCCGGTATCCGGCCAGGAACCGATCCCTCAGGGCAGTGCGGCTCGGAGTGCAGGGGATCCGGCCCCCGCCGAAAAGATGGTTGAACGCCTCCTCCGCGGCAGAGCCGGCAGCCAAGATATTTCCTCGATCATCCAGGTAGGCCAGGTCATCCTCCGACGGGGCGGGGAGAAACGAACCCCGGAAGGCGTCGCTCAGGAAATCCGTGATGAACCGGAAGAGTTCGATCTGGGACTCGGAATAGAGCGGGCGGTTTCCCTCCGCCCTACCCATCGCCCAGCAACCGCAGAGAGAGTCGCGGATCTTGATGGGCACGTAGATGATGTCCGAAATGGGGCGGGCTCTTTGAACGACATCGATGAACTCCCCGTGCTCCGGGGCCGCGAAATCGGGATCCCGGCTCATGACGTACTCGCGGCCGGTTTCGATCAACCTCTTGAAAAGGAAATCTTGATGGAAGACGGAGACATACTCGGGGAGGAACTCCGGCGGATTGTTCGAGATTAGCAGGGACAGGGTCCTCTGGGCCCGGGGAAAGAGGCAGAGGGCGAAATACTCGGCCTCCACGAGCGGAAGGGCTTTCTTGCCCAATTCCAGTATCCGCTGCGAATCGAGTTCTCCCTGGTAAATATTCTTGATCAGGTCCTGTAGGAGGGGTAGTTTCTCCGGGGGAATCGTCAGACTGTACCTCCGACGGACAGATGTACTGTAATCGGTAAAATATTATCCTGTCAAGGAAAGAGGACTGCAAAAAATCCGCCGTACACACGGGATTATACGTCTTGCCCGATGCAGACAGCGTTCTATCTCAGACGGCGGGATCGAGGTCACCCGGGAGTCCGACGACTGCCCGCCGCCGGAGAGGCACCTCGATCTCCGGGTCCGAGCTCCGCTTGCCCGGGCCGATCCACCCAGCCCGGGCAAGCGTCCTTCGGCTCGGGATACGATATTTCGCACCCCCGTCGTATCGTCGTTGCGCCTTCCCCGTGTCCGGCGTATACTTCCGCAAAGGCCGCCAGCTGTTCCGGAGGCGCATCCTGTTTCGGCGGAGCGCCGTCCCCGGCCGGTCAAAGACACGATCCGACGAGAAATTCCAGAAATTTCCCGAAAATCCCTATATGCCCCGATGTCTCTCAAAACAGCCCCCTTCGGAAAAATGGGGATTCTACATCCCGCCGCGAGCGCCCGGCGCCGGTTGCCGCCGACGGAAAATGCCGCCAAGGGGTGGCTTGCCGACTAAAACGAGTTTGCGAAAGACGTTCGAGCCAAACTGGCCTCGGAACCCGACCGCTACGCCGCTTACACTCGTGAATACCTTTAAGCATCGACGATTCCCTCTGATTCTCCTCAGTCTCTTCTTTTGTGGCAATGCGGTTCCACAGCTTGTTAATCCATCAGGCACAACCATATTGGAACGATTTTCCCTTCCCGGCGGATATGAGAGAATCAAATACCCTGATG
>JBFZER010000343.1:0-3401 GCA_041306765.1 Spirochaetota bacterium
CCGCGGCTCCCTTGCCCGGGGAGCTGGAATTCGGTACAACAGTGGACGGTGGTCTGTGGACAGTGGTCTGTGGACGGTGGTCAGGTCCGATCCTGGATCCGGTTTCGGTGACGGCAAAGCGTGTGTTCCGATCCGAGCCTCAATCCGGCCACCGTTTACCGTCCACTGTTCACTGCTATTAAGGAGCCCCGATGCGCCCGTTCCCCGTGCCCAGCGCCCTCCGCGAGTTCGCCCGGATATTCCGGGACGCCGGCCGGGAGGCTTGGCTCGTAGGGGGGGCCATCCGGGATATGATCCTGGGCAAGCCGGTGAACGACTGGGACGTGGCGACGGACGCTCCCGCCGAGGAAGTCGCCCGGATGTTCCCCCGGGTCGTTCCCACGGGCATCCGGCACGGCACGGTGACCGTGCTCTGGAAGGGTCTCACCGTAGAGACCACGACCTTCCGGGTGGACGGCGACTACGGGGATGGTCGGCGTCCGGACTCCGTGACCTTCACCTCCGACATCCTGGAGGACTTGAAGCGGCGGGACTTCACGATGAACTCCCTGGCCTACAATCTCGAGACCGGGGAGCTTTTGGATCCCCACGGCGGCCGCTCGGATCTCTCGGCCGGCCTGATCCGCGCCATCGGGGATCCCGTGGAGCGCTTCACCGAAGACGGCCTTCGACCCCTCCGCGCCGTCCGGTTCGCCAGCCAACTGGGATACCGCATCGACGAGACCACCCTGGCGGCGATACCCCGTACCCTGGACAAGTTCCGAAAGGTCTCGGTGGAGCGGGTCCGGGACGAGCTGATCAAGATACTGCTATGCCCCCGGCCCTCTTACGGAATCAAGCTGCTGGAGGACACGGGGATGCTCCCCGAAATCCTGCCGGAACTCACGGCCTGCCGGGGGGTCGAGCAGAAGGGGTTCCACCGGTTCGACGTCCTGAACCATTCCATCCTGTCCTGCGACGGCGCCCCGGAGAGGCTGGAACTCCGGCTCGCGGCCCTCCTTCACGATATCGGGAAGCCCTCTGCCCGGGCCGAGGGGCCGGACGGCCTGCCCACCTTCCACCGCCACGAGGCGGAGTCCGCCCGGACGGCGGAGGAAGCCCTGCGGAGGCTCAAGTTCCCCAATGCGGTCATCGCCTCCGTCACCCACCTGGTGCTGCACCACATGTTCGCCTACGACGAGTCGTGGAGCGACGCCGCGGTCCGCCGGTTCCTGGCGCGCACGGGACCCGCCAACCTGGAGGACCTTCTGGCTCTTCGGCTGGCGGACGCCTACGGCACGGCCGGGGAACGGCCGGACCCCCGCGGCCTGGAGCCTTTGCGGAGGCGCGTGGAATCACTGCTGAAGCAGTCCCGGGCCCTCGGAATCCGGGACCTGGCCATCGGCGGAAACGAGTTGGCGGATATGGGCGTTCCCCGGGGTCCGATCATGGGCCGGATACTGGCGGAGCTCCTGGAGACGGTCCTGGACGACCCGGCGCTGAACACCCCCGAGCGCCTCCTGGACATCGCCGGCAGGATCAAAGGCAAACATGGAATATGAAAATTCCAACATGATGATCAAGATTTGGACAAGATTGACAAGATAAGTATCCAAGGCTTCGAGATTTTTTTACCTTGTCAATCGAAAATAATCTTGTCCAACTTGTTGGATCTATCCTGCAGGTCCCTTGGGATCTAGCGTTTCTCCCTATGCAGTCCTTGGTAGACATCGGTACGGCGGACCGTCACGTCCAGCTCCCAGGAACCCCAGCTGTCGGAAAGCTCCGCCTCCAGGACGGCCGCCCCGGCTGTGATCCGCAGACTGGCGGGAGCGTCTGGACGCGCGGGGAAAGCTATGGTACCCCGGATTTCCTCCCCGCCTACCTTGAACAGCAGGGACAGGCTTATTCGGTCAGCGGACTCGGAGGGCGTTCCGGCAAGGAGTACCGGAACGGACCGGCCGGAGCGGTCCGTGAAAGAGAGTTCCCGGCTAAAGGACAGGGCCGATGCCTTTCCCCGCTCGGCTTTCAATTCAAAGGAATTCAGGTACTCCAATTTGTAGAGAATCTCGTTGAAGTGGCGAGTCTGGTCCCGGACCGCGTGCCGCCCGCCGGGCCGCACATCGACCACGGTCTCCCAATCCTTGAATTCCACCTGCGGCAGGATCACAACCCCGAAATCACCCCCGGAAAGGTGGACCCGCAGGGTATGGCGACCGGGCCGGACGGACTCCAGGAGTATCGGCTCGATCTCGTTACCCTTCGTGAAGCCGACGAACTCCCCGTCCATGTAGATCTCGGCGGAGCGTATGGGGGAATGCAGGGCGATGATCCCCGGGGTCTCGTCCCTCAGGGACAGTATGGACCGGTCGTTGGCCGCGTCCGCGAACACGATTCCCCGCCGGTCCAGAAGCCGGGCGGCGATCTTCTCCGCTATGCGGTGCACCGCGTGCTCGGAAGCGCCCCGGTCCCGGAAGGTTACGGCCGTGCCGGAAGCCGTGTCCACCAGGTGCACGGTCAGGGAGAGTTCGCCGGCCACCACGGTGTACTCCCCGAGCACCAGGTGGGTCGCGCCTAGCAACCCTCCCGCCCGGATCGCCTGGCGGGGATCCGCGGCGGCGCTGAGGGAAAACTCGCGCTCCGCCAGGAGCTTGTCCAGATTGCGCCGCTCGACCAGGGGAATGTCGGCGAGCACGGAGAGGTCGTAGCGGAGAATGCCTTCGGCCAGGGAGGCCAGGTAGTCCTGACGGGGGTCTCCCGCGGTGTTTTCGAGGCCCAGGACGGCGACGGAAAACCTCGCACCGCCCTGTGCATGGGCGGGCGCCAGGCTCAGGAAGGTCAGCAAAGCTGCGGCCAGGGCAGCGAACGGAATGATCCGGGTCTTCATGGAAGGATTGTACGACGGGAACGCCACCGGGACAAGGGTTTCCGGAAACGATCGGAAGGCATATCCGACTTTTTTCTGTGCGGAGGGACGGAGCGGCATTCCCGGCCGGTTAACCCAGTTCCTGCAGGAGTTGAGCGTCCTGCCCGCCCGCGGCCAGGATGGACTCGTACGCCAGGGAGGCCGCCTTCTGCTCGGCTTCCTTCTTGTTCTTGCCTTCCGCAGGCCCGTATTCCCGGTTCTCTATGACGCAGGCTATCCAGAAGGTCCGGTCGTGGTCCGGACCGGACCTGCGTACCACAGTATACTGGGGGTAGGAGCGGTACTGCTTCTGGACGAACTCCTGGACGATGGTCTTGTAGTCCTTCCGATGCCGGTTCGCCAGGACCTTGTCGACCTCCGGGGTCAGGAGCTTCAGGATGAAAGCACAGGCCCGGTCGAAGCCCTGGTCCAGGTAGCAGGCCCCGATGACGGCTTCCATCGCGTCCGCAAGGATCGCCTTCTTGGTCCTGCCTCCGGACTGCTCTTCGCCTTTACC
>JBFZER010000344.1:0-13586 GCA_041306765.1 Spirochaetota bacterium
CCGCGGCCGCATCCTGCGCATAAGCGCAGTCATCCCCCGCGGCCCAGCCTCACTTCCGACCACGGACCACTGTCCACCGTTCACTGTCCACCGTTTACCCCCTCCAGCCCCCGCCTCCTCTCCCTCAGCTTTGCGTACACCCCCCCGCGGGCGGGATCCGGCTCGTAGATCCTGGGCTCGACGCCCCGGTCCGAGGCGGCGAAGGCCGAGGAGGCGTCCGGGTAGAGCCCCAGGCGGACCGCCGCGCTGATCCATGCCCCCCGGGCGGTGGCCTCGCTCTCCGAGGCCAGCACCACCGGGCGTCCGCACAGGTCCGCCAGGATGCGGTCGAACTCCGGGAACCGGGTCAGTCCCCCCGCGGCCCGCACCCGGTCCTTGGGGCCGGTCCACCGTTCTATCAGATCCAGGTTGTCCGCCATGTCCGCGGCCACGCCTTCCAGCACCGCCCGGGCCAGGTCGCCCCGGGTCGTCGCCAGGCCGATGCCATGGAAGGAAGCCCTGCCGTCCGGACCGCCGTGGGCGGTTCCTCCTCCACGGGCGGCATCGGGGGCGGGCTGCGCGGGCCCCATGCTCTTGAACCGTGGCAGGTGCACGACCCCGGCGGCGCCGGGCGGGGAGGCCAGGGCCTCTGCGTTGATGGCCCCGAAGCCGTCGGGAGACCCGTCCGGGCCCCCGTAGAACCGGTCCCGGAACCAGCGGTAAGCCACCCCCGCGGCCGGGGAGGCCGCCTCCGCGACGAAACGGCCGGGAAGGGCGGAGATATTGCAATACAAGAGCATGTCCGGGTCCCGGACGGGCCGGTCCGACAGTCCGATGACATAGGATCCCGTGCCCGTGTTGGCCACCACGTCCCCGGCGGCCAGGAGACCCATGCCGAGGGCGGCGCACTGCTGGTCCCCCCCGGCGCTCACCACCGGGATTCCCGGGGTAAGCCCGGCGGCCGCGGACGCTTCCGCGGTCAGGGTGCCCGCCGTATCGCCGGGATCCACCAGGCCGCAGAGAACCCGTCGTTCGACTCCGAAGATCTCCAGAAGCTCAGGGCTCCAGTCCCCCGAGACCAGGTCCAGGAGGTTCGTGCGGCTGGCCAGGGAGCGGTTGGTGACGAAGTTGCCGGTGAGCAGGAAAACCAGGTAGTCCTGCACCCCCAGCATCCGGGCCGTTCGGATCCAGACCTCCGGGAGCTCCCTCCGGATCCAGGACATCTTCACCGCCGAGAAGATCGAGGTTATCGGGAGGCCGGACCGCTCGTACACCTCCCGGGAGCGCGGGGCCAGCTCCCGGCAGATCCCTTCGGTGCGGGTGTCCTGCCACATGAGCGCCGGATGCAGGGCTTCCCCGCGGGAGTCCACGGGGATCACGCAGGAGCGGTTGGCGGTGATCGAAACCGCCCCGACGCCGATACCGGCGGCTCCTGCGTCCTCCGCCACCTTCGCCAGGATTCGGAACAGGGCCTTCTTCCAGGTGGAAGCGTCCTGTTCCACCCGGCCGTCCTCGAAGTAAGCCGGCGGATTTTCCGCCTGGGCGACAGCTGAGGCCCGCCCGGACCGGTCGAAAAGTACGGCCCGTATGCTGGTCGTTCCGGCGTCGATCGCGATGATGCCTTCGGTGTCCATGGGGCCCTCCCGTGAACAGTATACGATCGTTTGGAGCGAATTTCGCAAGATATACGATGAAGCGATCAAAAATACTAGCCGAGCCGCGTCCTGTATGGTACATATGGAGGCGGCCCTCGGGTGGACCCTCGGGGGCCCGGAACGGCCCGGTAGAACGGGGAGTATCATGGCATCCAATGCGGCGGTGTACAGAAGGCGACTGCAGATCCTGGAGTCGATCCGGTCGAGGGGCATGGCGACGGTGGAGGAGCTCTCGGAGTCCCTGGGGGTGTCCCCCATCACGATCCGGCGTGACCTGGATCATCTGAGCCGGGAAGGATCCCTTTTGAGGAGGCACGGCGGAGCCGTGCCCGTGGGGGACGAGGGCTCCGTCCCCGAGAAGATGCTCAGCGAGAAGGACGTCCTCAACATCGAGGCCAAGAACCGGATAGCCTCCGCGGCGGCGGAACTCCTGGGGGATGACGAGATCGTCTTCATGAACTCGGGCTCCACCACCCTCTGCTTTCTCCGGGCCCTCGCGGGCCGCAGGGTGAAGGTCATCACGAACAACGTGGCTTCCCTGGGGGTCGCCCATTCCCCGGGGGTGGAGCTCATGATCCTGGGGGGCGAATACCGGGAACAGTCCCAATCCCTGGTCGGGGAATTCGCCCTGTCCGCCATCCAGAACATCTGGGCGGACCACACCTTCCTGGGTACCAACGGACTATCCCTGGATCGGGGGCTCACCACCAGCGTTTACCAGGAATGCAGCGTCAACCAGGCCATGATCGACCATACCCACGGCAAGGTGGTGGTCCTTGCGGACTCTTCCAAGATGGGAAAGGTGGCGAACTTCGTATCCTCCCCGATTTCCAACGTGGACATCGTCGTCACGGACCTGGAATGCCCGGACTCCTTCCGGACCGAACTCGTTGCCCGGGGGGTCCAGGTGATCCTCGCCTGAGGATGGGAGACCCGAAGGCGGCTCAAGCGATCGTTATAATGATCGATATTTAGGTAAATAAACACAAATAGAACAAAAAAACTGAAAAATGCAAAAATAATGCTTGCCAAATGAGCATAAGGGGCCTATCCTGAGGAGGATCGAGATCGATTCGCGCATGCTCGAATTTGCCCGCCCTCCGGCGAATCAGATCGGATCCATCCAGTCCAGGAGGCACAGAATGAAGAAGACTGCTATCGTCGCGGCGCTGCTCTGCGTGCTGCTCGTCGTCCCCGCCCTTGCGCAGACCACCTACAAGGTCGCGTACATCCCCCAGTCCATCGGCCAGCCCAACACCAACGCCTGGCTCGAGGGCATGATGCGGGTGTTCCGCAAGTACCCGAACGTCAAGGTCCAGTCCTTCGACGCCCAGCTCAAGGCGGAGCTCCAGGTTTCCTACATAGACGACGTCATCAACCAGAAGTACGACGCCATCGTCCTGCAGGCCATGGACGCCGCGGCCCTATCCGCCTCCGTCAAGGCGGCCGAGGCCAAGGGCATCCCCGTCATCACCGTGAACCTGGCCACCATCCAGAAGCACACCGCCAGCGTCCAGATGGCGGACATCTCCGCCGGCTACGCGGTGGGCAAGGAGATGGGCAAGCAGCTGGGAGGCAAGGGCAACGTGGTCATCATCCAGTCGCCCCCGGGCGCCATCCTGGGCGTCAACCGCGAAAAGGGCTTCCGCCAGGCCATGGCCGAGCTCTACCCGAACATCAAGATCGTGGGCGCCCAGAGCGCCGAGGGCTGGAAGAAAGAAATCGCCATCACGATCATGAACGGCTTCCTCCAGGCCAACAAGCAGCTGGACGGCGTGTTCGCGGTCAACGACAACATGGCCGAGGGCGCGATGGTCGCCGCCGAAGCCGCCGGCCGCCTGGGACAGATCAAGATCTGGGGCGCCAACGGCCAGAAGAGCACCATCGCCCTCATCGAGCAGGGCAAGATCGCGGGCACCGCGTACAACAACTCCTTCGCCCAGGGCAGCCTCATCGCCGACATGGTGATGGAGATCCTCACGAAGAAGCTCGGGCCTTCCAAGGCCGCCGAGACCAAGGTCATCCAGATCCCGCCCTTCGCAGCCACCAAGGAAACCGTCGGCCAGATCGCCGCCGAGGATCGCTGGTAGTCCTTATCGTTCGAGGCTGGGTGGTCCCGCCCCGCGCCGACCTGCCGGGCGGGACTCCGCAGCCGCTTCCCATCAAAAACGGAGGCCCGTCGTGTCCCACCATGTCGTGCGAAGGCTGATACTCGTAGGCCTGATGGTCGCCCTGTCCGCCTTGATCACCGCGATCAACCCGGTCTTCCTGACATCCGGAAACCTGCTGAAGCTGCTCCAGGAAGCGGCCCAGACGGGCATAATCGCCGTGGGATTCACCTTCGTGATGATCACCGCGGGTATCGACATGTCCATCGGAGGCGTCGTGGCCGTCACCTCGATGGTGTGCATCAACTTCCTGCACTTCACTAAGGTCCCCATACCCGTTCTGGTCTTCCTCTCCCTGTTCGTTGGGGCCCTGACGGGCCTGGTGAACGGCTTCTTCATCACCAAGTACAAGCTGCCGGAGTTCATCGTGACCCTGGCCACACGGAGCATCCTGACGGGCCTGGCCCTTGTGATCGCCGTCAAGGACTCCCTCGGCTTCGTGCAGAACGTCTACATCCAGAACGACGCCTACCTCTGGTTCGGGACTTCCGGGCTCTTCGGCATTTTCCGTACCACGACGGCCTTCCTGATCCTGGGCGCGGGGGCCCAGATCTTCCTGAAGCATACACGGACCGGGACCAACGTCTACGCCACGGGGGCCAACCCCACGGCCGCCCGGCTGACGGGCATCGACACCGAGCGTACGACCATCGGGGTCTACATGTTCTCCGGGGTCTGCGCGTCCCTGGCGGCGGTCTTCATCTCCTCCCGCATGATGACCGCGATGCCCGAGCTCGGGCTCGGTTCCGAGATGGACGTCATCGCCTCGGTGGTCATCGGGGGCACCGCCTTTTCCGGCGGCGTCGGGGATGTCTGGGGAACCATGCTGGGAGCCCTGTTCCTGGCCCTCATCAAGAACGGGATCCTGAAGACCGGCATCTCCCCCTGGGTCCAGCCCATCGCGATCGGGGGGATCATCGTGGTGACGGTCATCCTGGACGTCTGGCAGAAGAAGCTCCGGGAGCACCTGGAAGCCCGGGCCAAGCTGAAGCGGCTCTCGGCCGAGCAGGGCCGGGACGCGGCGTAGGAGGGCGTCATGGCAACCAACGAAACCGGCGCGGACCTCCTCCTGGAGTGCCGCTCCATCACCAAGTCCTATTCGGGCCACGTCGTACTGGACGCCGTGGACTTCTCGGTCCGGCGCGGGGAGGTCCACGCCCTGGTCGGGGAGAACGGCGCGGGCAAGTCCACGCTGATCAAGATCGTCACCGGGGCCACGGGCCGCGATTCCGGCGAGATGGTGTACGAAGGGACCGTGGTCCCCCTGGAGCACCTGCGCCGGGACGCGGAGGCCCTGGGCATCGCGGTCATCTACCAGGAACTCAGCCTGATCCCGGGCATGACGGTGGCGCAGAACATCTTCCTGGGCAAGGAGCCCCTTCGCCCCGTCACCCGCCTGATCGACGTCCGGAAGATGAACGCCCAGGCCCAGGAATTGATCGACCGCTACGGCTTCCCCCTGAAGCCGACGGACTTCATAGACGACATCAGCATCGCCCAGCGCCAGCTGGTGGAGATCCTGAAGGCCCTGTCCGGCAAGGCCAGCCTCATGATCATGGACGAGCCCACCTCCTCCCTCACCAAGACCGAGGTGGAGCTGCTCTTCAAGATCATCGCCCTCCTCAAGAGCGAGGGAATCAGCGTGCTGTACATCTCCCACCGCATGGAGGAGGTGTACGCCCTGTCCGACCGGGTTACGGTCCTGCGGGACGGCAAGCTCGTCAAGGTCCTGGACAAGGAGGAGATCAGCCCGGAGGAGATCATCCGCCTCATGATCGGCCACAAGCTGGAGGAAAAGGCCGTCCAGCACGAACTTGCGCCCAAGGGCGGGAAGGTGCTGCTGGAGGTCCGGGGTCTCACCTCGGTGGGGAAATTCACGGACCTGTCCTTCGACCTCCACGAGGGCGAGGTCCTGGGCATCGGGGGCCTGGTGGGCTCCGGCCGCACGGAGTTGGTGCGGGCTTTGTACGGCGCCGACCCCTTCGACGCGGGCACGATCCGCTACCTGGGCAGGGAGTGGGTCCCCTCGGTGCGGAAGTCCATCGAGAACGGGATCGGGTTCATCCCCGAGGAGCGCCGGCTCCAGGGCATCCTGGCCACCCAGTCCATCACCCGGAACATCGGCATCCCGAACCTTGACCTCATCGCGCCCCGGGGCATCGTGCGGGTGAAGGAAGAGGAAGGCCGCGCGGCCCGGGGCATCGAGCTTTTGAACGTGAAGCCCCCCCGGCCCGAACAGCTGGTGGGCAACCTCTCGGGAGGGAACCAGCAGAAGGTGGTGCTGGCCAAGTGGCTGGTCCGGGACTTGAAGCTGATCTTCATCGACGAGCCGACGGTCGGGATCGACATCGGAGCCAAGGAGGAGATCTACGACCACATCCGGGCCCTGTCCGCCCGGGGCGTGTCCGTGCTCCTCGTCTCGTCCGACCTGCCCGAGCTCACGCGCCTCTCGGACCGGGTGATCGTGCTCCGGCAGGGCCGCTTTTTCCGGGAGTTCCGGCAGTGCGTGCTGACGGGCGAAAAGATCCTTCGTGCCGCGTCCGGCATCCGGGAGGGAGACGATGAATAAGAAACCGATCGCCACCGAGCTTCGGCTCGCCGTCGTCCTGGTGCCCCTCATGGTGGTCCTGTCCGTCCTGTCCCCGCGGTTCCTGACCCTGGACAACCTGACCAACGTGGTCTGGTCGGTGTGCCTGATCGGCATCCTGTCCTCCGGGGCCATCTACCCGCGGATCACCGGGGGCATAGACCTGTCCCTGGGCTCAACGGCCGCCCTGTCGGGAATCGTCGTGGACCTCTTCATGAACCGCATGGGCATCCCCTGGATCCCGTCCATCCTGCTGACCGTGGCCATCGGTGCCCTGGTGGGGTTGTTCAACGGCTTCATCGTGGCCAAGATCAAGATTCCGGCCTTCGTGGTCACCATGGCGGCAAAGACGTACCTGTACGGGATAGCCCTCGTGGTTTCCCAGGGGGCCATGCTTGCCATCCTGGAGCCCCGTCCCTTCATCCTGATAAGTACGGGGCGATTTCTGGGCCTGCCCAACCCGATCTACATCATGGTTGCCCTGGTGATTTCCAGCCAGTTTGTCCTCCGGAAGACGGCCTTCGGGAGGCAGGTCATGGCGGTGGGATCGAACGAGGTGGCCGCGAGGCTGTCGGGGGTGGATCCCGACCGGGTCCGGCTCATCTCGTACACCATCTCCGGTGCGACCTCCGCGGTGGGGGGCGTGATCCTGGCCTCCCTGACCCAGCAGGTCTTCGCGGCCGCGGCCTCGGGCATCGAACTGGACGTGATGACCGCCCTGGTGATCGGCGGCACCTCCGCTGTCGGCGGCCGGGGCTCCGTGGTGGGTGCCCTGATCGGGGCCATCATGGTGGCCTTCATCATCAACGGCCTCAACCTGTTGAATGTGCCGAACCTCTACCAACCCATCGCGATCGGTACCGTGATTATAATCGCCTTGCTTTTAAACGAGGGGTACCTGGTGCCCAAGCGCAGGTCCGCCTCCCGGGCGTAGGCGCGGCTTCGGCGGGGGGCGCAGAGCCGGAACCCGACGTATCGACGAGAGAACCTTAGGAGGATTGTCTTGGCAAAGATAGACGGAATCACCCGGGAATCCTGGATCCTGGGAACCTTCCCCGAGTGGGGAACCTGGCTCAACGAGGAGATCGAGGACGAGAAGGTGGCTCCCGGCACCTTCTCGATGTGGTGGCTGGGCTGCACGGGGATCTGGCTGAAGTCCCCCGGCGGGGCGAACATCTGCACGGATTTCTGGGTGGGCACCGGGAAAAAAACCCATAAAAACCCCGTGATGGCCGCGGGCCACCAGATGCAGCGGATGACGGGGGCAAAAAGGCTCCAGCTGAACCTCCGCAACTCGGTGTTCCCCCTCGATCCCTTCGCCATAAAAAACGTGGACGCGATCCTGGCCACCCACGACCACAACGACCACATCGACGTGAACGTAGCCGCCGCGGTGATGCAGAACTGCGATCCCGCCGTCCCCTTCGTCGGGCCCGCGGCCTGCGTCAAACTCTGGACCTCCTGGGGGGTGCCGGAAAAGCGCTGCGTGACCGTGAGGCCCGGGGACGTCGTGAAGGTGAAGGACGTGGAAATCCTGGCCCTGGAGTCCTTCGACCGCACCGCCCTGATCACGGCCCCGTCGGACCAGGGATTGGCGGGCCGCATGCCCCAGGACATGGACGAACGGGCGGTCAACTACCTCTTCAAGACCCCCGGCGGCTCCCTGTACCACTCCGGGGATTCCCACTATTCCAACCACTACGCCAAGCACGGCAACGAGCACCGGATCGACGTGGCCCTCGGCTCCTTCGGGGAAAATCCCCGGGGCGTGACGGACAAGATGACCAGCGTGGACATCCTGCGCATGGCCGAATGCCTCCGCGCGAAGGTGGTCATCCCCTTCCACCACGACATCTGGACGAACTTCCAGGCGGACCCCATGGAGGTCGTGGCCCTTTGGAGGATGAAGAAGGATCGCCTGGGCTACGGATTCTCGCCCTTCGTCTGGCAGGTGGGGGGCAAGTTCACCTGGCCCGCGGACAAGGACAGGATCGAGTACCACTACCCCCGGGGCTTCGAGGACGTGTTCGAGGGGGAGACGGACCTTCCGTACCCCTCGTTCCTTTAGCAGCCGGACGCGAGCGTCCGGCTGGCGCCGAAACCATCCGGTTTCGGCGAGGTTGGCGGATCGTCTATCAGCAGCACGCAAAAAGGGCCCCCGGGAAACCGGGGGCCGTTCTGGTTCGTGTCAGGAAGCCGGGAGGTTACCGGCCGACCGGCCGGGGCGGGCGGCTATTTCTGCCCGTAGTAGGCGCCGGCGCCGTGCTTTCGCAGGTAGTGCCGGTCCAGGAGTTCCCGGGGCATGGGACCCGGGTTTCCGTAGGCCCGGGACAGGATGGACATCCGGGACACTTCCTCCAGGACCACGGCGTTCATGGCCGCGTCCCCGGGGCTCTTCCCCCAGGCGAAGGGGCCGTGGTTCCGCACCAGGACCGCGGGCACCTGGGCGGGATCGATCCCCCTCTTCCGGAAGGTCTCCACGATGACGTTCCCGGTTTCCGCCTCGTACTCGCCCTCGATCTCCGCGGGGGTCAGGGCCCGGGTGCAGGGCACGGGGCCGTAGAAGTGGTCCGCGTGGGTGGTCCCTTCCGCGGCCAGGTCTGCGCCCGCCTGGGCCAGCGCGGTTGCGTGCACCGAGTGGGTGTGCACCACGCCCCCCAGGGAGGGGAAGGCCCGGTAGAGGACCAGGTGGGTGGCCAGGTCCGAGGAGGCTCGAAGCTTCCCCTCCAGGACCTTCCCGTCCAGGTCCACCAGGACCATGTCCCCGGCCTTCATGGCGTCGTAGGGGACCCCGGAGGGCTTGATGGCCACGACTCCGCGCTCCCGGTCGATCCCGGAGGCGTTGCCCCAGGTCAGGATGGCAAGCCCCCGGTCCCGGAGCTCCAGGTTGGCCCGGAACACGGCTTCCTTCAGCTCGTTCACGGTCACAGGATGCCTCCTTCCCGCATGCGGTCGAGGATCCACTCCCGGGCGGCGCGGATCTCCGCCGCCGGGTCGGGGGACTCATGGGTCCACATCTCGACGAGGTAGGAGCCACGATACCCGATCGAACGCAGGGTACGGAAGGCCCCGGGGAAATCGACGCATCCCGTCCCGAAGGGCACCTCCCGGAACCGGCCCGGGAATCCCGGCCGGGGCTTCAGGGTGTCCTTGAGGTGGACCGCGGCGATCCGGCCCCGGGCCTTCGCCAGTTCCCCGGGCACGTCCTCGGCCCAGGCCGAGAGGTTGCCGATGTCCGGGTAGACCTGGAACCAGGCGCTGGGCAGCTTCTCCGCGAACTGGAGCCATCGGGAGATGGTGCCCATGAACGGCGTGTCCATGATCTCCATGGCTACGCAGACCTGGGCCCGCTCCGCCAGCTCCACGGCCTCGGATAGACCTTCCTGGTACCGCTCCCGGGACTCGGGGGTGGAGGGCTCGTAGTAGACGTCGTATCCCGCCAGCTGGATTGTACGGATACCCAGGTCCGCCGCCAGGTCCACGGCCCGGGCCATGATCTGGCGGGAACGGTCCCGCACCTTGGGGTCGGCGCTGCCGAAGGGGTAGAGCCGGTGGCCGGACAGGCACATCGACGGAACCCGGAGGCCGGAATCGGCGACGGCCTGGCGGAAGGCGGCGCGTTCCGCCGCCTTCCACTCCAGACGTGCCAACCGAGCGTCCGTCTCGTCCACGGACATCTCCACGTAGTCGTACCCGGCCTCCCGGGCCGCCTTGAGCATGCCCGGCCAGCCCAGGCCTGCGGGCAGGGCCTTCTCGTAGATGCCGATCCGGGGAGGCAGGGAGGCGTTCGCCACGGTCAACCCCAGAGCTCGGCGATCCGCGCCTTGAAGGACCGGGCCGCCGCCGCGGGATACGCGGCGTCCCGGATGGAGCGCCCGGAGATGAAGACCTTCACGGGGATGCCCTTGAACGGGGGAAGGTCCTCTTCCACGAGGCCTCCGGTGATGGAGAGGTCGAAGCCCATGTCAGCCAGGCGGCGGATCTTGGACAGGTCCTCCTCGCCCCAGGACTGGCCGGCCGCCTGGGCGTCCCGTCCCCGGTGGTACACGACCTGTTTAACCCCCGCGGCCCGCCAGGCGTCGGCCTCCTCCCAGGTCCAGGATCCCGTCAGCTCTACCTGGACGTCCCGGGGCACGCCTCCGGTCTTCCCGGCCTCGTTGCGGGCCTTGGCCGCGGCCAGGGCGGTTTCCACCGTGGCTATGGGGGCGCAGCAGATCACGGTCATCCAGTCCGCCCCGGCGTCGTAGACCATGTTGGCCAGGATGGTGCCCGCGTCGGCGGCCTTTATGTCCGCCAGGACGATGCGGTTCGGGTAGAGAGACTTGAGGCAGCGCACCGCCTGCATGCCTTCGGAGCAGCACAGGATGGTGCCGGCCTCCAGGACGTCCACCTCGGACGCCAGGAGGCGGGTGGAGACCAGGGCATCGGGAAGGGTCTTGTTGTCCAGGGCTAATTGGAGAAGGGGCAGGGCCATGGGGCACTCCTTTTGAGCGTTATTTGAGCGAGTCGGCGTAATTTCTGTTCGTATTGTAGATCGATACTGAGAATAATGCAAGGTAATTGTTCTTTTTCTAAGTTTTTGATCGTTTTAACTGGAACATATCTTCCCGGCAGTCGTCGCGACACGCGGAACCCTCGGAGGCGGCCGCACCGCCGTTCGTTCCCCGAAAAAGAATACAAGAGTCTTGACATATGTGAATGAATGAACTATATATTCATACACTAGAATAAGGGAGTGTACATGAAATCCTTTTCTGAAGAAGAGCGAGCCCGGATTCGAGCCTCTCTGCGGGAAGCCGCCTTGGCCGAGTTCGGCCGTCGGGGCATCCGGGGAACGGGGATCCAGGAGCTTTGCGGCCGGGCCGGCATAGCCTCGGGCAGTTTCTACGCGTTCTACGACTCCAAGGAGCGCCTTTTCGCAGAGCTTCTCGGAGAACGCTACGCGGCGAACGCGGTAGCCTTCCAGCGCGTCACCGCGATGACCTCCCGGCCCGCGGAAACCCTGGAAGCCCTCATGAACGGGGCTCTCGATTCGTTCCGAACCGACCCCCTGCTCAGGCGGATGGTGGATCCCGAGGACCGGGCCCTCCTGAAGCGGAAGCTGCCGGCGGAGGAATGGAAAGCCCTGGACGAAGCCTCCCTGGGAGCCATGGAAGCGTTCGTCCGGGACTGGCAGGCCCGGGGACTCCTCGTCGAGGGAGACCCGCGGACCCTGGCCCTGCTCCTGACCTCCCACTTCTTCCTGTACCTTCACGCCGACCAGATCGGCGAGGATCGGTTCGACGCGGTGATCTCCCTGTTTGCCCGATGCACGGCCCGGGGATTGACCGATAGGAGGCAGTCATGAATCAAGAACGCACGGTCGGAAGGATCCTGGGATTCGCGGCGGGATTCCTGGGAGTGTTCATCCTGATGGGCATCTTCTTCATCGCAGCAAGCCTGGCCGTACCGGTCCCGGCCGAGATTCGGGCCGCGGCCCCGCCTTCCGGATTCCTGCGGGCCCCCCTGGATTTCCTGGGATTCCTGGGGTCCACGGCCTTCCTGGCGTATTGGGTGGCCCGCCGTTCGACCCGGAAGGGTTGGCACCGCGTCCTGCAGGTCTTCGTGCTGGTATTCGGAGCCCAGACCTTCATGACCCAGATCGAAACAGCCTATTTTGTGGAAGCATTTCCCCTTCTCCAGGGTTCTTTCGAGATTTACCGTATGATTCTACGGGGAGGTCTCTGGGCCTTCGGAGCCGCCGTTGCGGCTACGCTGCTGGCCGGCGGCTTCCGCGGATCCGAGGCCCTGCCGGAATCTCGGTTCTCGTTGGATCTTCCCAGGACGTTGTCCCGTATGGCCGTCCTGGGTGCCGCATATATCGCGCTGTACATGCTCTTCGGGTACTTCTTGGCCTGGCAGTCCGAGTCGGTCCGCCTGTTCTATTCCGGGAGCACGGAGAAACTCGGCTTCCTCGCCCAATGGGGCGGCTCCTTCATGGACAAGCCCGAGATTCCGGTGTTCCAGTGGTTCCGGGGCTGCCTCTGGGTCCTGTGCCTGGTACCCCTCTTCCATGGGTTCTCGGGCAGCCGGAGGGAGTTGGTCGTCCTTTCCGGGCTAGCCCTCGGTCTCCTTCCCACGGCTCAGCTGGCCTTTCCGAACCCCCTGATGCCCCCCGCGGTCAGCCTGGCCCATTTCTGGGAGGTTTCCATCTCCACGGGGATGCTGGGGGCCCTGGCGGCCCTCTGGATGCCGTCCAAGCGGAAGGTCTAGCGGTTCACTCCCCCCGCACCGTCCCGTAGGGCCATGATCCGATGCCTCCCATGTCGTAGACGTTCCGGTAGCCGAGGGAGGCCAGGGTGGAGGCGGCTACGGCGCTGCGCCGGCCCGTGCGACAGTACACCACGATCGGGCGATCCTTGGGCCCTACGACCCGGGCCGCGCTGGCCGCGTCAATTGCGTCGAAGGGAAGGAGCACGGACCCCGGGATTCGGGCCTCGAGGAACTCTTCCCGGGTGCGCACGTCGAGAAGCAGTGCGCTCTTGTCCGAGGCCAGAAGGTCCCGGGCGGCACGAGGAGAAATCGCCTTCGGCTGGGCCTGGACGGCCGCCGCGGCCGCCAGCAGGGCTATTGAAAGGGAAAGAAGTCTCTTCACGTCTGTCTCCTTAAGCCTACTAGAAAAGTAATAAAATGCCGGATCCGGGACAAGGCCGGGGATCCGGTTCCGGTCAAGCGGGCGAGCCTTGCTGCCGAAGCCGCCGGACGATCGGGACTTGATGGAACGCGGAATCCGTCCTAGGATCGCGGGATGGGCGGCGGTGCGCGGGTTGCGCGGGCCGCCGGTATTCCCGGGGAATGCAAGGAGCCGCACATGAAAAAGTACGTCCTGCTATCCATCGCCCTCACGGTTCTGTTGGCCGGGTGCGCGACGGTCTGGAAGACCCTCGGGGTCGCGACAGTCCAGTCCGTGGAGGAGAGCAACGCCCAGGTCGCCCGGCGGATCGACGAGCTCGCTGCCCGGGCGGCTTCCGGGGACGCCGCCCTGGCCAAAGTGGTCGAGCTGGAGAAGCTGGTCAAGGAACTTAGGGGGAGGATGGACGAACTACCCGCGGATACCCTGGCCAAGCTGGCGGATCTGTTGGCCAAGGCTGCCGAGGAAGCCCGGAAAGCGTCCGGGAATTAGCGCAAAGGGCCGCTTCGCGGCCCTTTGCGGCGCGG
>JBFZER010000345.1:0-2780 GCA_041306765.1 Spirochaetota bacterium
AGGACGAGGCCGAGCGCCTGGAGGACTCGACCTATGAAAAATTCCGGGAGCAGATCGACGCCCGGGGGGACCGCCTGAAGGAAGCCCTGGACTCCAAGCTCAAGGCCCTCCAGGAGGCCGCCAAGGAGCGGGTGCTCGAGACCCAGGGTCTGGTGAAGGGCTTCAAGGCGGAGTGGCAGAAGGAGGCCCGGGAGCTGGCGGACGCGTCCCGGTCCGAGATCGCGGGTCAGACCGAGGCTCTGGCCGCCCGGATCGACGAGCTCGGAACCCGGGCGGACAAGGCCGAAGGCATAGCCTCGGCCCGGTTCGACAAGATCGAGTCCCGGGCCCTGGAGCTGGCCCAGGCCCTCCAGGCCAAGATCAAGGACCAGCTCAAGGCCCACCAGGATGAACTCGCCGGCAGGCAGGCGGAGCTCCGCGCCGAGCTGGCCAAGTACGACGCGTCGGGCAAGGAGATGGAGAAGGAGATCCGCTCCGTCCTTGCGGGGGTCCACGAGAGGATGGTCCGGGAAGCCGCCGCCCTGGAGAAGAAGACCTTCGAGGACTTCGCCCGCCGGGTGGACGAGTACCGCGCCGAGGTGGAGTACAAGTTCGAGCGCCTGACCGAGTCCAACGTGGACATCCAGCGCATGGAGGAAACCCTCCGGGCCGCCATGGCGGGCACGGAAAAGCGGGTGGAAGAGGATTTTGCGCTGTTCGGCAAGGACCTGGCGGCCCGGCAGTCCGCCTTCGAGGGGGAGATCCTGGCCGAGGCGGCCCGGGTCCGGGGCAACATGGAGGCGGTGGAGAAGGAGATCAACGTACTCAAATCCTCGGCCTACCAGAGCGTGTCCGAGAAGCTCAAGGTCTTCGAGGACGAGTTCTTCGCGGACCTCAAGGCCCGGAGCGAAACCATAGAAAACCGGCTTTCCGAGTGGCAGGGAGCCCTGGAGGATCGCCTGGCGAATCTCTCGGAGGAGGCCCAGTCTGCCAGCCGGGAAACCGCGAAGGCCGAGGCGGAGGAACTCCGGGCAGCCCTGGCATCCCTCCAGACCTCCCTCTTCGACCAGATGGGCAAGCTGTCCGCCCAGGCCCAGGCCTTCCGGGACGGCGTGACGGACCAGATGGAAGCCGCGGACGGCTCCCTTTCCTCCCTGCGGGAGTCCGTGCGTTCCGACCTGGCGGAAGCCCGGGCCGCGGCGGACGCCTTCGTCCGGGCGGAACTGGAACGCTTCAAGGTGGACGGGCAGGAGCGGATCAAGGAGGCGGCCCGGGAGCTGGAAACCCGGCTCCGCTCCCTCTCGGAATCCGCCGACGAGGCGTCCCGGGAAGGCAGGGAATTCCGGGAGGGCATGGCCCGGGAGACCCAGGCCGCCCAGGCCGAGGCCGCCCGGTTCCGGCAGGAACTTTCCCAGAAGATCGCCCAGGCCCTGGAGGGCTTCGGCCGCTCCTACGAGGCCATGTCCACGGACTCCCAGCGCCGGAGCCGGGAACTCGCCGCGGAGATGGACCAGGCCCTCCAGGCCTTCCAGCGCTCCGCCGAGGACTACTCCTCCCGCACGGAGACCGAGGCCAAGCGTTTCGCCGAGCGCTTCGAACGGGAATCCGCCGAACGGGATCGGGCGCTGGCGGACATCGACGCCCGGGTCAAGGCCTTCGCCGCCCAGACCAAGCTCTTCGAGAGGGCGGACGAACTGCAGAACAACCTCCGCGCCACCATCGAAACCCTGAAGGGCGACCTGGCCCGCCTGGAAGCCCGGAAGGGCGAGATCGCGGAGCTTGAGACCCAGTACCAGCGGGTCAAACGCCTGGAGGACGAGACGGACCAGAAGGTCAGCCGTTTCCTGGCGGAAAAGCGCCGCATCGACAGCCTGGAGGAGGACTTCAAGCGCCTCCTGGGGCTCTCCCAGGAGGTGGACCGCAAGCTCGCCTCGGTCACCGAGAGCCGGGATTCCCTGACGGACCTCCAGTCGGAGTTCCGCAAGCTCTCCGGCCTGGCCGACGAGGCGGGGACCAAGTTCGACCGGCTCGAGAAAAAGAGCGCCCTGCTGGACACCACCGTGGACGGGGTGGACAAGACCTTCGAGGCCCTGCGGGGCGTCGAACAGTCTGTCAAGGACCTGGACCAGCGGGTCCGGCCCCTTGCGGACCGCATGACCGAGCTCCGGGGAGCCCTGGACGTCCTGGACAAGGACAAGGACCGGGTGGACCGGGCGGTGACCCGGCTTTCTGAGCTGGACAAGGACCTGGAGGATACGGAGAAGCGGATCGAGAAGGTCCAGAAGGCCCGGGAGTGGCTCGCTCGCACGGAAACCCGGCTGGAGGAGCTCAACAAGCAGGCCCAGGATCAGCTCAAGCTATTGGGCACCCTGCTCAAGCAGGAGGCCGGGGCGGCAAAAAAAGAGCCCGGCGCCCCCTCCCTTTCCACCCAGGAGACGGTCCGCAAGCTGGCACACCAGGGCTGGAAGGTGGAGGAGATCGCCCGGGCGGTCAAGCTCTCCCGGGGCGAGGTGGAGCTGATTCTGGAGCTGAGCTCCCAGTGATGCTCAGGATGTCTTAACGAAGGCCTTTGAACCATAGTTCAAACAGGATGAACAAGATTGGGAAAGGATGAACAAGATAGGATTTGAAAAATCTTTACCCGATGGATGGATACTATATGAAATGCAAACTTCAAAAAAGTTGTAGTCTGGATACGTCTCGCTGATTGTGGACATTCCTACCCCGAAATGCTCGGGCCTTACTTCAAATACGAAAAGCCCTGGCCGGAGAGGTGCACCGGCTGGAGATCGGAAGAGCAC
>JBFZER010000346.1:0-4202 GCA_041306765.1 Spirochaetota bacterium
AGGGGCGGGGCGAAGCGGATGATGTTGCCGTGGGTCTGCTTGGCCAGGAGGCCCGCGTCCCGGAGGGCCAGGCAGACGCTCCAGGCCTCGAAGCCCTTCTCGAACACGATGGCGTTCAGGAGGCCCTTGCCGCGAACCAGGACCATCTTCTTGCAGGGGATCCTGCCGACCTCGTCCCGGAAGATCTTGCCCAGGCGTTCCGCGTTGTCCTCGAGCTTGCCTTCCTCCAGCACCTCCAGGGATGCGATGCCCACCGCGCCCGCCAGGGGGTTTCCCCCGAACGTGGAGCCGTGGGTGCCCGGGGTGAACACCTTCATCACGTCATGGTCGGCCACGATGGCGGAGATCGGCATAACTCCGCCGCCCAGGGCCTTGCCCAGGCACATGATGTCCGGCCGTGCGTTCTCATGCTCCCACGCGAAACGCTTGCCGGTCCGGCAGAATCCCGTCTGGACCTCGTCGGCGATGAAGAGCATCTTGTTCTTGTCGCAGAGGGCCCGGACGGCCTTGAGGTAGCCCTCCGGCGGGACTACGACGCCCGCCTCGCCCTGGATCGGCTCCAGGATCACCGCGACGGTGTTCGGGGTGACGGCCTTCTCGATGGCCTTCACATCCTGGTAGGGCACCCGGATGAAACCCGGTGCGTAGGGTCCGTAGTTGATCGTGGAATCGGGATCGCTGGACATGGAGATCGCGGCCAGGGTGCGGCCGTGGAAGTTGTCCTCCATGCAGATGATCTCCTGCTTTCCGTTCTTGACCCCCTTGACCTCGACGCCCCAGCGGCGGGCAGCCTTGATGGCCGTCTCCACGGCCTCGGCCCCGGTATTCATGGGAAGGGCCATCTCGTAGCCCGTGAACTCGCAGAGCTTCTTCAGGAACAGGCCCATCTTGTCGTTGTGGAAGGCCCGGCTGGTCAGGGTAACGCGGTCCAGCTGGTCGCGCACGGCCTTGACGATCTTGGGATTCAAGTGTCCCTGGTTGACCGCGGAATAGGCGGACAGGAAATCGAAGTACTCCTTGCCTTCCGGGTCGATCACCTTCACGCCCTTGGCCTTGGAGAGGACGACGGGGAGGGGGTGGTAGTTGTGGGCCCCGTATTTTTCGTCCAGATCGATGTATTCCTGGGTCTTCATGGATTCCTCCTCGGTTCCTGTGGAACCAGGGCGGCAGTATAGCATCCCCGAGGGGATCCCGCCAAGGGGCCGTTTTGTAATTTCTTGTATAATAGATATTTATTGAATTCCCGGTGTATCTTTATGCGCGGAGGCCTACCGGGTATAGCGGATGGCGTCCTTTTCCCGTTTCCGCTCGATCCCGAGACGGGCGACCAGGTCCAGGAGTTCCGGATAGGAAAGACCCCCGGCCTCGCACATCTTGGGGAACATGGAGATGTGGGTGAAGCCCGGGATGGTGTTGGCCTCGTTCAGGTAGACCGTCCCGTCTTTGCTGTCCAGAAAGAAATCGACCCGGGCCATGCCGCTCAGGGCGGCCAGCTGATAGGCCCGGACCGCGAGGTCCATTACCCTGCGTGAGGTCTCCGGCGGAACCGGCGCGGGGATGAGGAGCCGAGCCCCGTTCGGGTCCACGTACTTGGCTTCGTAGTCGTAGAATTCGTGGGAGCTCACGATCTCCCCGGGAGGGTACGCCGTGGGATTCCCGTTGCCCACCACCGAGCACTCCAGTTCCCGGGCCAGGAGGAAGGGCTCCACCAGGGCCTTGGATCCCCATTCCAAGGCGGAGCGCAGGGCAGGAAGGAGTCCTTCGCGGTTTTCGATTTTCGACGTGCCCACGCTGGAACCCGCGCAGGCCGGTTTGGCGAACATCGGATACCCGAAGGAAGCCTCCAACTCCGCGCCCAGGGCTTCGAACCGGGAGGGTTCGAGGTCCGGAGCCCGGACGGTGCGGAAGGGCGGGACGGGCAGGCCGGCCCGGGCCCAGAGGGCCTTGGAAACCTCCTTGTCCATGGCCACGGCGCTGCCCAGGACGTCCGCCCCCGCGTAGGCCAGGCCCGCGGTCTCCAGGAGGCCCTGGACGGTTCCGTCCTCCCCGAAGGTGCCGTGCAGGATGGGAAGGACCACGTCCGTCGGAACCGGTTTCCCGGAGAGGAGGGCGAGACCCCGGCCCGGGACCGCCGCGACGAGGGCCGCCGCGTCCTTGAGGATCCTCAAGGGGCCGGTTCCGGCCCGGGCCTCGGCGACGGATTCCAGCGGCTGGAGGTACCAGGCTCCGTCGAGGTCAATGCCGATCAGGGTCGGTTCGTGGGACTCGGGGAGGTGCCGCAGGACGCTGGCCGCGGAGACCAGGGACACCTCGTGCTCGCCGGAGCGGCCTCCGTACAGGATCGTGGTTTTCATCGGGAGGGCCTTTCGTAGTCAAGCTCGGCCAGGGCGGTTTCGGCCTCGGCTATCTCGTCCCAGGGGATGGTCCCGCGGGCGTAGATGATGGAATTCTCGTGTCCCTTGCCCAGGAGCAGCACGAGGTCTCCCGGCCGGGCCAGGGTGAAGGCTTTGCGGATGGCGGCTTTCCGGTCTGGTATGAGGAAGAGCCGCTCCCCCCGGGGCAGGCCGGGACAGCCCGCCGCGATGTCCTCCAGGAGGGCCATGGGATCCTCCCCCCGGGGGTCCTCGTCGGAGAGGATGACGACGTCGCAGTACTCCGCGGCTACCCGGCCCTGGAGGGGCCGTTTTTCCGTATCCCGTTCCCCCCCGGAGCCGAAGACGCAGATCATCCGGCCCGAAACGCGCGCCCGGAGGGGTGGCAGGATGGCCTGGAAGGAGGACGGGGTATGGGCGTAGTCGACGATCACCTCATACGGTTGGCCGCGATCCACGACGGTCATGCGGCCGCTCACGGGCTTGAGCCGGGAGAGCAGGGGCAGGAGTTCCGCGGCCGGGACGCTGCGCAGGCGGGATACGACCAGGAGGGCGGCCAGGGCGTTCCGCACGTTGAATTCGCCGGGAAGGTCCAGCCGGACGGGAAAGGATCTTCCGCCTTCGACGTACTCGAAGGTAGTCCCCCCCGCATCTGCGGATATCCCCCGTGCGAATGCGTCCGCGCCGCCGTCCTCCGTCCCGAAGGAGAAAACGGGCTTTCCGCAGGCCCGGCGGAACAGGGCCGACACGGGATCGTCGGCGTTCACCACCCCGAAGGAGGGTATCTCCGCCTCCCGGCCCGCTATGGTCTTCCGGTGGCCGTATCCATCCAGGGCGCGGAACAGGTTCGCCTTGTCCTGCCGGTACTGCTCCACGGTCCCGTGGAACTCCAGGTGCTCGCGGGTAACGTTGGTCATCACCCCGACGTCGAAGGCCACGTCCCCCAGGCGGTTCGTCCGCGGCGAAAGCCCGTGGGAGGAGGCCTCCACGACGGCGTACCCGTATCCCGAGTCCCGCATGGACGCCAGCATCCGGTGGACGGAGCTGGCCTCCGGGGTGGTTTGGTGCTCCGGGTTCGGAGCCTCCCCGGAACCCGAGTCGGACATGACCGTGGAGAAGAAACCCGCCCGAAAGCCGACGAGGTTCAACAGCTGCCAGATCAGGTAGACCGTCGTGCTCTTGCCCTCGGTGCCCGTCACCCCGATAACCGCGAGGTTTCGGGAAGGGCTGCCGTAGAAGGCGTCCGCAGCCGGGGACAGGGCGAAACGGGGATCGGGCACCCGGACGTAGGAGATCCCGGGCCGAAGGGCGCCCGGATTCCGGGCATGGACGACCGCCGAGGCTCCGGAGTCCAGGGCTTTTTCGATGAAATCATGGCCGTCCGCGTGGAGGCCCGGAAGGGCGAAGAAGAGGTACCCCGGCTTCACGTCCCGGGAGTCGTAGGCAATGCCGCTAATCGGGATGTCCAGGGGGCCCGAAATTTCATGGGAGGGCAGGGAGGGGAGGATGTCCGAGAGCCGTACCGTCATGGGCCTATGGTAGCGACGGCCGCGCCCTTGCGCAAGGCGGCCTGCCCGGAACCGGGCTCCGGGCAGGGGATATCAGGCCGCGTCTAGAGGGGGAAGCTGAACTTTATCGTCCCGTACGCGATGAAGGGGAACGCGTCCTGGGAGCCTTCCAGGCTGAGCGCCGTCATGACCCCTCCTCCGAGGCGCAGGGTCTGCTTTTTCCCGAGTTTGAACATCACCGAGAGGTCGGGCACGATGAAGTTCTCGGTCAGGAACTCGTTCAAAAGCCCGAATACCAGGAATCCCCCGCCCCAGGCGCTCA
>JBFZER010000347.1:0-10367 GCA_041306765.1 Spirochaetota bacterium
CGGGCGCGCCGAAGGGTGACACGAAGCGGGCTTTCATCCCGCCGCCCCCCCGCACGCCCTCCTGGGACGCCAAATAGGCGGCTATGGGATCGCCGGCCTCGTGGCGGACATGGAGGGGACCCTCCGGTTTTCCGGCGCTTGGCCGGTACACGTCTTCCCGGGCCGGGTCCCGCGGGCCCCGGCGGCCGGCGGCTCCCCGGAACGGCCGGGTTCCCGGCGCGGCCGGTCTTCGTCCGTCCTTGCGGGGCCCGGGTCCGGGCCGTTTCTTGTTGGGTTCGTTCACGGTTCGAGTATGCCCGGCCGCGGGGTTCTGTACAAGACCGCTCCGCCTAGAACGAGAGCACCACCTTGCCGGACTGGCCGGAGAGCATGTCCGCGAAGCCCTTCTCGAAGTCGTCGAAAGAGTACCGGTGGGTGATCACCGGGCTTATGTCCAGGCCGGACAGGACCATGGCCTGCATCTTGTACCAGGTCTCGAACATTTCGCGTCCGTAGATCCCCTTGATGAACAGTCCCTTGAAGATGACCTTTTCCCAGTCGATGCCGGTGCCGCTGGGCAGGAGGCCCAGGAGGGCGATGCGGCCGCCGTTGTACATGTTGGCCAGCATCTCCTCGAAGGCCGCGGGGGATCCGGACATCTCCAGTCCCACGTCGAAGCCGCCCACCATGCCCAGCTCCTTCTGGACGTCCGCCAGGCGTTCCTTGGCCACGTTGACCGTCCGGCTGGCCCCGAGCTTCCGGGCCAAGGCCAGGCGGTAGTCGTTGACGTCCGTGACCACCACGTTCCGGGCGCCCACGTGGCGGGCTATCGCCCCGGCCATGCAGCCGATCGGCCCGGCACCCGTGATCAGGACGTCCTCGCCGACCATGTCGAAGGACAGGGCCGTGTGGGTCGCGTTCCCGAAGGGGTCGAAGATGGAGGCGATCTCGTCGGGGATGGAGTCGTGGATGTGGAGGGCGTTGTAGGAGGGCACGGAGACGAATTCCGCGAAGCAACCGTCCCGGTTGACGCCGATCCCCCGGGTGTTCGGGCAGAGATGGTGCTTTCCGGCCCGGCAGGCCCGGCAGACTCCGCAGACGATGTGTCCTTCCGCGGACACCCGCTCGCCTACCTTGTACCCCTCCACCGCGCGCCCCATCTCCACGATCTCGCCCACGAACTCGTGGCCCACGGTCTGCCCGACCGCGATGGTCTTCTGGGCCCAGGCGTCCCATTTCCAGATATGGACGTCGGTGCCGCAGATGGCGGTTTTCCGTACCTTTATGAGGAGATCGTTGTCACCCACCTTCGGAGGGGGGACGTCCTCCATCCAGAGTCCGGGCTTGGAATATCGCTTCACGAGGGCTTTCATGTTCGCTCCTTTGGTGCAGGCGGCGCCGATCTCCGCGGGGGACAGAGCAGGACGACGCTCGGAGACAGTATACAACCCTTTGTCCGGGCCGGAAAGCCGGATCGGTATTGACCTTGCCCTCTGAACCGCGCATCCTATTCCCGGGCGCGGGCCGGGTTTCCGGCTCCTGGGGGGGGGCATGGCGGATCGTCTCAAGAACTTCAACTCCGGGAGGTCCAACTTCTACCTCCTGGGATTCATCGCCCTGGTGCTGGCGGGCGCGGTCCTCAAGATCACAGCGCCGGTGCTCCTTCCGTTCACCATCGCCGTGCTGCTCTCGTTCGTCCTGGAGCCGCTGGTCGCGGTCCTCGAGAGGATCCGGGTGCCCCGGATTCTCGGAATCCTCCTGTCCATACTCTTCATAGGCGTAGGGCTCTACCTGGTCGGCATCATCCTGTTCTCCTCGGGCCGGACCATCCTGACCCTCTACCCCAAATACGAACGGAGGTTCTCGGAGATCTACTCCCGGGTCGCCGAGCTGTTCAGCCTGCCCTATGACGAGCACCTGACATTCTTCCAGAACCTCTGGGGCCAGCTGGGCCTGCGGGTGCGGGTCCAGAGCCTGGCCTTCCAGTTGTCCGAATCCTCCTTCGGGTTCCTGAAGGACGCCCTGATGGTCCTGCTCTTCACGGCCTTCCTGCTCCTGGAGATCTCCCATTTCCGGGACAAGATCGAACTGGCCTTCGAGGACAAGCTGTCGGGCCGGATCAAGAAGGCAGGGTCCGACGTAGTGAACCAAGTGGCCCGGTACCTGTCCGTCAAGTTTTTCATCTCCCTTGCCACGGGCATACTGGTCACAGTCGGGCTTTCCGTCGTGGGCGTGGATTTTCCCATCGTCTGGGGCGTCGTGTCCTTCATCCTGAACTTCATCCCGAACATCGGGAGCGTGGCCGCGGGAGCCGGGGTGGGGGTCTTCGCCCTGGTCCAGTTCTGGCCCGAGCCGGGACCCATCGCGGGCGCCCTGGCCGTCATGGTGGGGGTGAACATGGTCCTGGGGAACGTCCTGGAACCCAAGGTCCAGGGGGACAACCTGGGTCTGTCCCCCTTCGTGATCCTGGTGTCCATGCTTGCCTGGGGCTGGCTCTGGGGCTTCGCGGGGCTGGTCCTGGCGGTGCCCATGACGGTGATCGTGAAGATCATCTGCGAGAACGTCCCGGTGCTGGAGCCGGTGTCCATCATCCTGGGCTCCTTCCGGGCCGCGGTGCACAAGAAGGGGACAGAGCCGGAGCACACTCCGACGGATCTGCCCGGGCCCTCACAATCTTCGTAACACCAAGGGGAGAGCGCTCATGTCGAAAACCCAGAAGACCCTGCTCCTTATCCTGATGGCCGCCTCCATGGTGGCCCTGAACGCGGACACCCAGGTCATGGCCCCCATGCTCGTCACCATCGAGGCCGAGTTCGGGGTGGATGACTCCGCGGTGGGGGCCATGATGGCCCTGTTCACGGTGGTGGGGGCCGTCGTGTCCCTGCTCTGGGGCTACTTTGCGGACAAGGCAAGCCGGAAGAAACTCTTCGTCTTCTCCGTAGCCTTGGGTGAGATCCCCTGCGCCCTGACCGCCCTGGCTCCCTCCTGGGAGGTATTTTTCGCCCTGCGGATCCTGACCGGCATCGGGGTGGGGGCCGCCTTCCCCCTGGTCTTCTCCATCCTGGGGGACATCTACGACGAAAAAGAGAGGCCCATGGCCTCGGCCATCCTCACCACCTCCTTCGGCCTGGGCTCCATAGCCGGGCCGGTCCTGGGCGGCTTCGTGGGCCAGGCCGCGGGCTGGCGCCTGCCCTTTTTCCTGGCCGCGGTGCCCAACGTCCCCCTGCTCCTGGCCTTCTGGTTCCTGGTGCCCGAGCCCCGGGCCGCGGCCAGCGAGGAGGCTACCCGGGAGCTTGTGGAGGCGGGGATCCTATACCCCAAGCACATCCGGGTCAAAGACTACGCGAGGCTCGGCAAGGTCCCGACGAACGTCTACCTCTTCATCCAGGGCATCGCTGGGACCATACCCTGGGGGGCCTTCTTCTTCCTGAACAAGTTCCTGGAAACCGACAAGGGCCTCTCGATCGGGCAGGCCACGGCGGTCTACATGGTCTTCGGGACCGGAATGGTGGCCGGGAACCTGGCGGGGGGAAAGCTCGGGGAGCTGGTGTTCCGCCGCTCCGCCAAGGACCTTCCTCTCTTCTGCGGGATCACCACCTTCCTGGGCTGCCTGGGCACCCTGGGGGTGGTGACCCTGTCCGGCTCCATCCCCCTCCTGTCCGCCGCGGGCTTCCTGGCCGCCTTCTTCGCCGCCATGACGGGTCCGAACATGCGGACCATGCTCCTGGACGTGAATCCGCCGGAGGACCGGGGACCCATCTTCTCGATCTTCAACCTGACCGACTCCCTGGGCACGGGCCTGGGCCGCTGGGTGGCGGGGAAGCTCTCCGTGGCCCTGGGCCTGGCCGGGGCCATCGCCGTGAGCGCTTCCTTCTGGGTGATCTGCGGGATCGTCCTTATCCTGACAGCCCGGATCTTCCCGAGGGACATCGAGAATCTCAAGGAGCGAATGGCCCGGGCTGCCCGGGAGATGCGGGGACAGAGCTCGAGGTAAGCGACCGCTCGACGGTCTATTTGGGGACAGAGCTCGATACAAGAGCAGACCTCGACAAAAAAACGTTAGACGCAAGTGAAGCACCTTGGAAGCGGCGTATATACGGCATGAGGAAGCCAAGGGAGTTGCGAAAAGGGGCGGTGTACCATGTAACAGCCAGGGCGAACCGGGGGGAGATGATCCTCGACAACAAGGAAATGAAAGACCTGTTCCTGGAGGTCCTTGCAAGGGCGAGGGCAAAGTACCGGTTCCGTGTCGAGAATTTTTGCGTGATGGGGAACCATATTCATCTCATGATTCGTCCCGGGGATCGAGAGTCGTTGTCCCGGATCATGCAGTGGATCCTGGGTGTATTTGCGATGGCGTTTAACCGTCTGCACGGGTTCACGGGACATGTTTGGGGATGCCGTTTCTTCTCGAGGATTTTAGCCAGCTTTCAGCAATTCGTAAAAGTGTTCGAGTATATAGACAAGAATCCGGTGGAAGCGAACCAAATGGAAGCATCGAGGAACTGGCTTCATCGAGGATTGTGGCATCACCGCCATGGGGTTCGGGGGATTGTGGATGAACTCGGGGAGTATGCCGCGCTGGTATTCCCGGGGCATGGGATACTTCTATTGGTCAGCGACTTACCGATCCCGGTCAAACCTTTCCCTGCACCCTTGCACCTCGCCTAGGGACCTCCGGGAGGGGGAACGCACAACCGGCCGCGTGGTTTCCGCCTTGACGTCGGCACGGACGGTTCCCGGCGTCACTTCTGGTCCAGGAAGTCCTTGAGCAGGTCGTCGATGTCATCCTGGGCGATATCGTCCTTGCGTTCGTACGCGAGTTCCAGATTTGCTTCCCGGAGTTTGGCCAGCAGGCTGTAGATGATCATGAACAGCACCTTGATCCCCGCCGCGGGGTGCTCCCGGATGAAGCGCATGAAGTCGGCGCGCTTGACGCGCAGGGCCGTCATCCCGTCGTCCGCCGCGGCGACGTTGGCGGTGCGCTTCAGGTTCATGAAGAGCGCGGCTTCGCCGAAGACCTCTCCCTTGCCGAGGGTGCAGATGTAAACCTCCCTGTCGTTTTCGGTGACGCTCACGCGTACGTTCCCGGCCGCGATGAGGTACAGGCAGTCGCTGGATTCCCGCTCGGTGATGATCCGCTCGTCCTTGTCGAACCGCACCTCTTCGCAGGCGCCCAGCAGGACGGTGATTTCCGGCTCGCTGAGGTAGTGGAATATACGGGACGATTTCACGACGGGGAAGATGGCCGCCTGGACGATGGGGACGGTTTTCATGGCGTTCCTCGCTTTCCTCCTATACTATAGGCTAGAAGGGCCCCAGCCGCCACGCGGCGGCGCATACGCGGAATCGGGCGGGAAGCACCGAACCGGTAGATACCCGAAGGAGGCGCCCCCCCGCCTCCTTGCGGCCCCGGGCCGCATCGTATACCATTGGGCGATATGGACGACCCTTACCCGAGTAGCCCGGGCTCATGTCCCGCGGGAGCGGAACGATGAGTCCTTCCCTGGCCGGCGTCATAATCTGCCTGGCGTTTTCCGCCGTCTTTTCCGCCTCGGAAACCGCCTTCACCTCCCTTTCGATCTTCCAGATCCAGAACCTCCGCAAGCGGTACCGCCAGGGACGGATCGTGGAGAAGCTGGCCCGGGAGCCCGAAGTCTTCCTGTCCACGATCCTGATAGGGAACAACGTGGTGAACATCCTGGCCTCCGTGCTGGCCACGGAGTACACCCTGGAGCGCTGGGGGGACTGGGCCCTGGGGGCCGTCACGGGGGTCATCACCCTGGCGGTCCTGATCTTCGGGGAGGTTACACCCAAGCGCCTGGCCATCGCCCACAACGAGTTCATCGCGGTCCACGCGGCCCGGTTCATCCTGGTCCTGTCCTACCTCCTCCGCCCCGCGGTGGGGGTCATAAACTTCGTCAGCTCCCTTGTGACCCGGATCTTCGGGAAGACCTCGAAGATCGAGATGTCCCTGGAGACCATGACCCAGATGCTGGCGGTTGCGGAGAGCGCGGGGGTCATCGACTTCGCCAAAAGCTCAATGGTCAAGAACATCTTCCGCATGGGGACCATGACGGTCCAGGCGGTGATGACCCACCGGATCGACGTGTTCAGCCTGGAATGCCGAACCACCGCCCAGGAGGCTGCCACGGCGGCGGTGGACGAGCTCCACTCCCGGTTCCCGGTCTACGACGAGGATCCCGAGAAAGTCGTGGGCGTGGTGGCCCTCAAACGGGTGCTGGACGAGGTGGTCCACGGCCGCCGGGACCGGCCCATCCGGGAGCTCATGACGGAGCCCATCCTGGTGATGTCCACCAAGCCCCTGGGGGAGCTCTTCGACCTCATGAAGCGCCGCAAGGACTCCTTCGCGGTGGTCCTGGACGAGTACGGGGGCCTGGCGGGGGTCGTCACCATCCGGGACGTGATCGAGGAGATCGTGGGGGAGATCTACGAGGACGGGGACGAGGAGCCCCGGGAGCGGCTCAAGCGCCGGGCGGACGGGTCCTACACGGTCTCCGGCGACGCCCCCCTCTCGGTGGTGGCGGACATCACGGGCTCGGAGTCCCCGGGCACCGTGGACATCCAGACGGTGGCGGGATACGTGGCCTGGATCCTGGACCGCATACCCGTGGAGGGCGACGTGGCCCACACCCCCCTGGGCCGGTTCACGGTCCTCCGGGTGGAGGCCAACCGGGTGGACGAGGCCGTGTTCCGCCCCGCCCCCCAGGGGGTTTCCGAGACCGAGTGAGCCCCGGGCGGGGTTCCCCGGAGGATCACCCGATCGGCACCAGGGATCCCACGGCCATGGCCAGGTAGGCCGCCACGGCCAGCCAGTCCCAGGCCCGCCCGGAGAACGCAGGGCTCAGGATCGCCGTCGTTCCCTTCCGGGTCCGGTACCGGCGGTAGGCGGGCACGAAGAGGACGGCCACAAGAACCGCGATCGCCCCTCCCGCGGTCCGCATGAACTCCAGGAAGCCCCCGAGGCCCGCCAGGGCCAGAACCAGGGTGGGGACGGTGGCCAGTAGCCAGGCGGGGAAATTGCCCAAGCCCAGGCGTTCCCGGATCATGGAGGACAGGGCGAAGGAGATGGACCAGTAGCTGGTCAGCATGGCCAGCAATACGAAGCCCGTCCCCACGAGCTCCGCCCAGGGCCCCAGGGCCCGGCCCCAGCCCACGGTGGCGATGGTGGTGGGCACCGGGGACAGGAGCAGGGACAGGGTCGTCACCAGGAGTATCAGGACGAAATTGACCCCCAGGCCCGCGGCCACGGCCCGGGGTATCAGGTCCGGCCGGTCCGCCAGGCCCAGGGCGGCCTGGGGAACCGAGAAGAATGCCGCGAAACAGAACATGGCCATGCCGTAGAGGGCCAGGAGCCTGGCCGCGTCCGGAGCCGGGGCGGGAACGGCGTTCGCGGGGGCGAAACCTCCCTTGGACAACGCGGCCAGGGAGGCCGCTACCAACAGGACGAATAGGACGGCCATGGCGCCCACGGCCCATTTCTCCGCCACCCCCAGGACCTTGAGCCCGAAGGCCGCTACCGCGGCCGCGGCGGCGTAGAACAGGATGCCGCCCCAGGGCTCCGCAAGGCCCAGGGCGGCCAGGATCTCGCTGCCCCCGGAGACGTAGGCCGCCAGGTTAGCCACGAACACGACTCCCATCACCCCGAAGAAGACCCAGGTGAAGGCCTTCCCGCCCTTTCCCGTGAACAGGTACTCCCCGAAGAGCTCCACGATCTGGCGGCCGCTTCCGTCCCCGGCGGCCAGCTCCGCGATCATGAGGTGCAGAAGGAGGGACAGAGCATAGGCTCCCGCCAGGACCAGGGCCGAGGGGCCGATCCCGTTGAGGGAGACCAGGTAGGGCAGGGCGAGCATCCCGCCCCCGATACCGTAGCCCGCGATGATGGCCGTGGCCTCGGGAAAGCTCAAGTGCCGCGCGGGAGCGTTCATATCTTCCTCCTCGGGGATGTCAGCGCGTGGGCCAGGAATCCGACCAGGGTTTCCGGGGGGGGCTCCAGGGGCCGGCCTCCGGTCCAGGTTCCCAGGGTCCGTATCTTGTGAAGCTCCGCCGGTGGGGTATCGAAGGGATCCCGGTCCAGGGGTGCGAAGTCCGCGAACTTTCCAACCTCCAGGGTGCCCTGGTCGCCCTCCTCGAAAGCCCCGTAGGCTCCCGCTTGCGAATAGGCCCGCAGGGCCTCGTGGACCGACAGGGATTCGGAGGCCACGGGGTGCTCAACGGCGCCGGCGATCTGCAGGAAGGGATCGAAGGGCTGGACCGGGGCGTCCGTGGACAGGGCGGGCACGGCCCCCGCCTGGAGCAGGGATCTAAGGGGGGTGAAGGAGGCGAAGGTCTCCGCGTCCAGGGCCTCGGGGTAGGATTTATGGAATCGGGCGTCGATCCACGCGAAGCCGGGTTGCACGGGCAGGACCAGGCCTAGGCGTCCCGCCCGCTCCACCTGGTCCGGCCGGGGGAACTCGAAGTGGTCGATCCGGTGCCGCCGGTCCCGGGCGGAGTCCCCGGTTTCCCGGGACAGCCGCTCGTAGGCTGAGAGGATGGACTCGATTCCCCGGGGACCGATGGCGTGGGCGGAGAGTTGGTGGCCCGAGTCATGGAAGGGCTTGCAGAGGGCGTAGGCTTCCGCCGGGCTGCGGTAGAGCTTGCCCGCGTGGTCCCGATCCCGATAGGGCCGGTCCATGGCTGCGCTCCGGGAGGAGATGGACCCATCCATCTCCCAGTGGAGACAGCCCCCCGCCCGGGGCCGGCTCATCCTTCCCGCGTACCGCCCCACTAGCTCCGGCCGGGTGTACTGAAGCCAGAGCCGGAGGCGGAGGGGAAGGCGCCCCCCGATCCGTGCCAGGATTTCCGTTCCCGGTTCCCGCCTCTCGTTCCCGAAACCCTCCATGCAGTCCACCGCCGCCAATCCCGCCTCCGCCGCCTCCCGGATCACCCGGGCTAGGCCCCGGGCCAGGGCGGCGGGGGACAGACCTCTCATGGCGTAGGCCATGACCTTGTCCATGTTGAACTCGTGGGATTCTCCGGACAGGACCCCGTCCCGGGCTGCGGACTCCAGGCCCAGGATCCGCAGGGCCGGGGTGGAGTAGGAGCTGGAATGTCCGTCGAAGGACAGGACGATAACGGGGCGGCCGGGTATCCATGCGTCCAGCTCCGAGGCGGCCGGCAGCCTCCGTTCCGAAAGGACTCCCGGCGCCAGGCCGTAGCCGATGACCGGGCCCCGGGGCCTCTCCTCCGCGGCCTCCGCCAGGAGGGCCCGGACCCCGTCCAGGCAGTCCGGCAGGACCCGGCCGCCCTCCAGCCGGGACAGGGTCTTCACCAACGAGCCCATCGCGGCCTTGGTCAGGAAGTGGGCATGGCTGTCCACGAAGGCGGGGACGCAGGCGGCGGTACCGGGAGGCAGTTCCCGGCGGGGAAGGTCCGGGGGAAGGGGCGCGCCCTCCGGGTAGGTCTCGGCGATGCGGCCGTCCGGTCCCACCCGCAGGGCGGAAAACCGCCGGCCCTCCCGGGCAAGGCTGTAGAATCGTCCGACGAGGACGCGGTCTCCGGTGCTCATCTGCCTCGAGTGTGGGGCCGCCGGGGCGGGATGTCAAGCTCGGACCCCTCGCCTTTACGCCCCCGGCGGGGGCGGATATACTCGATCCTCGGTATGTGCGCCCGGAAGACCGTCGAGCTTAGCATTGAGAAACTCGCCGTCGGGGGGGACGGGTTGGCCTTCCTGGAAGGCAAGGCGGTCTTCGTACCCGGTACCATCCCCGGAGAGAGGGTCCGCGCCGCCCTGTCCGACGGGGACAGAGCTTCCGGGGACTGGTCGGCCGCGGCGGTCGAGGAGGTGCTCGAGGCGTCCCCGGACCGGGTCGAGCCCGGCTGCCCCCTGCACGGCGTCTGCGGCGGCTGTTCCCTCCAGCACATGGCCTATTCCCGGCAAGTGCGGGAAAAGGCCGGAATCCTCCGGGACTGCCTTGTGCGGATCGGGGGCCTTTCGGTGCCGGATATCCCCGTCGTCCCCTCGGAACCTTATTCCTACCGAAACCGGATGCAGTTCCACCTCGCCCCGTCGGGGCGGATCGGCCTCATGCGCCGGGCCAGCGCGGAGGTCGTGGAGACCCCGACCTGCCCGGTGGCGGACCTGCCCATCCGGCGCTGGATGGAATCCCGGGAAGGCCGGGGCCGGGCCCGGGAGGACCTGCGGTCCTTTCTCGAGGGCCGGGACCGGTTCCTGGTCTTCGCCGACGGCCGCACCGGCCACGGAACAATCGGCGGCCGGGATGCTGGGCTTTACCTGGAGGGCCGGGACGGAGAGGTCCGGGTCTCCGTGGCGGGACGACAGATCGATTTCCACGTAAAGGGCTTCTTCCAGATCAACCTCCGCGCTC
>JBFZER010000348.1:0-11971 GCA_041306765.1 Spirochaetota bacterium
AAGGCCCGTATCGTCATCCCCATCCACTCGAGCAAGGCGGACCTGTTCGAGGCCGGAAACGCCCGGGCGGTCCGGGGGCCGGAGGTGATCGTCCTGGAGCCTGCGGGAAGGACGGAGCTCAAACCCTAGGGGCATTTCGCCGTCCCGCAGCGCTCCTTCCGGACGGCCCGGAAAAGAAGCACAAGCGCCGCCGCGGGAAGGGAAGGCGCTGCCTAACCTGTCCCGGCCGTGCCGGATCGTCGCCGGCTTTCGATGAGGCCCACGACGGCGACCGCCGCCCCGGCCCCGATTCCCACAAAGAGCGGATCGAAAGGCATCCCCGCCCATCGCCCTGCCAGCAAGGCCGCCAGGCCCGCGGCGCTGGAGGCGACGGCCCAGCCTTTCCGCATCCTGCCGGGCAGGAAGAGCGCGGCAATCAGCGGGACCAGGAGGACAGCGGCCCGGAGCCCCATGGACAGGAAGCCGAAGGACAGGATGGTGCTCCCGAGATTTCCAAGGGAGAGGAGGGCGGAACCGAGAAGAGCCGCGAGAATGACGGCGCGGCTCGCCCGAAGGAGACCTTTCCCTCCGGTACGGGGCGTGAATCGAAGGTAAATGTCGTTCACCACGATTCGGCTGAAACCCAGAGCCATCCCGGAACCCGTTCCCAGGATCGCGACCAGAAGGGTCGACAGGAAGAGTCCGGCCCAGTGTGGGGACAGGTATTCCAGGATGAACCTGGGAAAGGCCTGACCCGGGGCCAGATCCGGATATCGTAGGCGCATGTGGTATCCGACGAGGATGCTCAAGATCCCGATCAGGGGGACCGCGGCTGCGCCCAGGAGCGCCCCCCCCCGGGCGGCGCGGCCGCTTCGGGCGGAAAGGATCGCCTGCACGTAGGTCTGGGTCGACAGGACGCCCAAGGCCACGGACAGGCCCGCCCCCAGATCCGTCCCGATTCCCCGTGCGAAAAGATTGAAATACCTGTCCCGGGGCAGTTCCCGGAGAAGGGTTCCGAAGCCCCCGGAGAGCCTGAGTGCGAGGATCCCGGCGACCGCCGCGGCCAGGTAGATCAGGACCATCTTGAGGATCCCCAGGATGCCGGAACCGCGGATACCCCCGAACACCACGTATCCCGCCATGAGGATCGCGCTGAGGGCCGCGCCTGCCGCGGGGGGCAGACCGAATACAGTTTCCAGCAGGGCGTTTGCCGCCAGGATCTGGGCGGTGATGTTGAGAACGAACCCCGCGGACGCAAGGACCGAGGTGACCACTCCCGCGGTGCCGCCGTATTCCCGGCCGATGATCTCCTGGATGGTCCCGCTGCGGGCGGAGCGCAGGGGTCCGCTGAGGGCCGCCAGCAAGAGGCACCCCGAGGCCGCACCCAGGGTGAACCACCAGGCGGACAGGCCGTAGTGGAAGGCCAACTGGGCCGTCCCGATGGTGGACGAGCCGCCCACCAGGGTCCCGAGTATCGTGCCGGCCGTAAGGACAGGGCCCGCCGCGTTTCCCCCGGTATCGAAGTCCGAGGCATCCTTCACCCGCCGCCCCGTGAGGATCCCCAGGCAAAGGATGGCCGCAAGGGTCAGGGCCGCGGAGACCAGGAGGGCGGACGGGAGTCCGGGCATCTCGGTATCCGGCAAGCGGCTCGCTTCGAGGCTGGGGGGCCCCGGCCATCAGCCGAATCGAGCCCCCCGACCCCGGAACGAGTTCAAGCCCGCTTGTACGCCTTGATGTCCGCCCGGATCCTGGAAGCCAGTTCCGCCCGGGGAACGCGAACCTGCTCCATGGAGTCCCGGTACCGTATGGTTACCGTTCCGTCCTCCTTGGACTGGTAATCGATGGTCACGCAGAAGGGGGTGCCGATCTCGTCCTGGCGCCGATAGCGCCGGCCGATGGCACCGCCCTGGTCGTAGTCCGTGGCGAAGTCTTCCTTGAGTTCCTTCCGGATGTCCTGGGCCAGCTCCGCGAGTCCGTCCTTCTTCATGAGGGGCAGGACCGCCACGGTGACCGGAGCCAGGACGGGATGGAAGTGCAGGACTGTCCGCCAATCGTCCATCGAACGCTGCGCGTTCGATTCGGAGTTTCCTTCGGATACTCCCTCGGCTTTCTCAGCGCCGACATACTCTTCCTCGTAGGCGTCGCAGAGCACCATGAGGAGCTGGCGGGTCAGGCCGGCGGAGGTCTCCACGATGAAGGGTATGTACCGGGCGTTGCCGTTGTCCTGGTCTATGTACTGGAGGTCCTTGCCGGAGAACTGCTGGTGCCGGGACAGGTCGTAGTCCGAACGGTTGTGCACCCCCTCCAGCTCTTTCCATCCCATGGGGAATTCGTACTCGATGTCATAGGCGTCCTTGGCGTAGTGGGCCAGCTCCCCGGGGCCGTGGCGGTGCCAGCGGAGCTTTTCCATGCGCATCCCGAGCTTCTGGTAGTAGGCCCAGCGCTGCTCCCGCCAGTATTCGAACCACGTCTCGTCCTCACCGGGCTTCACGAAGTACTGCATCTCCATCTGCTCGAACTCGCAGGTGCGGAAGATGAAGTTCTTGGTGACGATCTCGTTCCGGAAGGCCTTGCCCACCTGGGCGATGCCGAAGGGCAGCTTCATGCGGTTGGAACCGGCTATGTTCTTGTAGTTGACGTAGATGCCCTGGGCGGTCTCGGGGCGGAGGTAGATGAGGCCCGTCCCGTCGTCCACGGGGCCGATATTGGTCTTGAACATGAGGTTGAACTTCCGGGTGTCCGTAAGCTCGCCGCCGCATTCGGGGCATTCTTTTCGAACAAGCTTTTCCTCGGGCACCATGTCCGCCCGGAAGCGCTGCTTGCACTTCTTGCAGTCCACAAGGGGATCCGTGAAATTCTCCACGTGGCCGGAGGCTTCCCAAACCCGGGGGTGCATGAGGATGGCCGCGTCGAGGCCCACGATATCGTCGTGGAGCTGGGTCATCTCCTTCCACCAGAACCGCTGGATGCGGTTCTTGAGCTCGATGCCCGCGGGACCATAGTCCCAGGCGCCGGCCTGGCCGCCGTAGATCTCCGAGGACTGGAACACGAATCCCCGGCGCTTGGCCAGGGAGACGATCTTTTCCATCGTGACGCTTGCGTCCATGCTGTACTCTCCTGTCGATCGTGGAAGGCCGTGCCTTCCGCGCCGCGGGCGCTTGAGTCCGCGGGAGGTCCTGATTTCGGACCGCCGACGGATTACGGCGGTCCGCCGGGAAGCTGTCTACCCGTCCCGGACCCTGTCGGGACGGGCATAGCCGCGGTCGGCTCCCCCCGGTGGCCCGGCCTCGCCGTGGGATGGTCCGGTCCGGGCTTGGGCGGGAGTATACCGGAAAAGCCGGCAGAGGGGCTACGGGGCCAGCTATCCGAATGCAGGGACGGAGCCCCACCTTGGATCGGAATCCTCCCGCCGAGCCGCCTTGACCTCGGCGGGCTCCCCCGCTACCCTTCCCGCCATCATGGCTACCACGATCGAGATGCGGGACGCCACCGTCCTGCTGGGCGGCCGCCCGGTGCTGAAGGACGCCAGCTTTTCCCTGGAAGAAGGAGAGCACGCATGCATCCTGGGGCCGAACGGTTCGGGAAAGTCCACCATCGTACGGCTCATCTCCGGGGACCTCTTTCCGCTGTACCGGGAGCCCGCGGCGGTACGCCTCTTCGGCCAGGATCGCTGGGACTTGTTCGACCTGCGCAACCGGCTGGGCATCGTGTCGGACACCCTCCAGGCCTGGCAGGCCTCAGGCGGGGAAAGCGTCCGGGACACCATCCTCTCGGGGTTCTTCGGGGGCGTGGGACTTCCCTTGCGCGGCACCCCGGAGGCATGGATGGAGGCAAAAGCCCGGGAGGCGGCTCGGATTCTGGGCGTTGAGGAAATACTGGACCGAAGGGCGGACACCCTTTCCTCCGGTCAGATGCGCCGAGCCCTGGTCGCCCGCGCCTTGGTCCACGACCCGGGGACCCTGCTCCTCGACGAGCCGTACACGTCCCTGGACATCGCCGCCCGTCATGCCTTCTCCGGACGGGTGCGGCATCTGGCCGCCCGGGGCCACGCCATCATCCTGGTGACCCACGAACTGGCGGAGATCCCCCCCGAAATGGACCGGGTGATCCTGGTAAAAGACGGTCGTATCCTGGCGGACGGCCCCAAGCGCGACGTTCTCGTATCCGAGCGGATTACCGAGCTGTTCGACATCCCCCTCGCGGTACGGGAAGAGGATGAAAAGTACCGGGCCATCCCTGTCTAGGCCGGTTCCGGGCCGTTCCCGGGCACGGGCATCGTCGCATGCCGGCGCGCCCTATCCTTCCTGCCCGTCGGACCCAGCGGCGTAGAAGGTTTCCATGTCCCGGGAAAACGCGATCCTGCTGGCCTCCCAGGTGTAGAACATGTGGCCTCCGTCGTAGTGCCGGACCGTGAGCAGGCGCTTCCGATCCTCGTCCAGCTTCATGAGCCTGCGGATTCTCTCCGCCGTGAAGTACGGCGTCACAAGGTCGAACACCCCATGGGTCAGATAGACCTTCATGTGGGGGTTCACGCTCATGCCGTAGCGGAGGTCATCGGTGGCGCCGACCTGGCTTTCGAACGCGTGTTTCCGGGTGTCGATCTTCCAGCTCTCGTTCACCTCGTCGCTGGATGTGGAATAGTCGCGGTCGCTCTCCAAACCGATGGCGGCGCGGAGCTGGCTGTTGACGCCGGACGCGAAAACCCGCTCGGCCACGTGGAGGGTCGGATCGGGGCCGGTCCACTCGTCCCGGTCGGGGAACGGGTCCTTCACCGTGGCGCTGGAGTCGTACAGTCCCAGGACCAGGCCCCGGTCCCGGAGTAGGTTTTTCGTGAAGTATTCGATCGAGACCCGGCCACCCTTGGCCCGCAATATGTCCCGGGAGAGTCCGATGAACCCCGCGGCCGCGTCGAGGGTCCTGTTTCTGCGGGCGTCCCCGACCATGTCTCCTGCGGCCAGCACGGGCAGGAGTTCCTTCACCGCGAAGTCTGCGGCTCTGCGGGTGTAGTCCAGTCGGGACTCGCCCGGCTTGTTTCCTCGGGCGCGATCGTGGTAGTGGGCGGCGCCCGCCATGGTCGGGAAGGTATCCACCCAGGGCAGGTCGTCGTAGTCCGAGGGGTCCAGTAGCGCGAACTCGAGGGCCGGGGAGATCAGGACCGCGCCCGCCAGGGCCACCCCGTAGTCCTGCTGCAGAAGACGCACCAGCTTTGCCACCCGGAATCCGCCATAACTCTCCCCCGCAAGGTATACGGGGCTGTCCCAGCGTTTGGTCCGGGAAAGGAACTTCCGGATGAATTCGCAGATGGATTCGAGGTCCCGTTTCAGACCCCAGTATTCGACGTCCTTTTTTTCATCCGGACCCTTCTTTTCCGATGCCTTCTTGGCCTCCGGATCCGGAATCATCCGGGATAGCCCCGTGCCGATGGGATCGATGAACACAAGGTCCGTGAACCGCAGCCAGGTCTCCCGGTTGTCCTGGAGCCTGTGGGGCGGCGGCAGCGGCTCGCCCCGGGAACCGAACTCAACCCGGCGCGGTCCCAGGGCTCCGAAGTGCAGGTACACCGAGGAGGACCCGGGCCCGCCGTTGAAGACGAAGGTCACCGGACGGTCCCCTCCGTCGGCAACGGTGTAACTCGTATAGAACATCTCCGCCGAGGGCTTCTCGTCCTTGCGCAGGATGATCCAGTCCGCCTCGGCCTGGTAGGCGAGGATCCCCTCCCCGGCCTGTACGCTCAGGGACGCTCGGGCTCCGGCAGGAGGCTTGTACTCGGATGTCTTCGCGGATTCCGAATCGGCCGATGCTTCCTTTGATCGATCCATCATGGCTGCCTCCCCCTGCGCGGACTCCGGGAATCCCGGGCCCTACGGTTCGGAACGCCGAACCGAGTCTACCCTACCCTACTCCCGCGGAGGCCGGAACGCAAGGTTTCCGCGGGCCGAAAGTCCTCCAGGATGGTCTGCGCCGCGGCCCGGGCTTCGAAGATTTCGCTTGCGCTCTCATTAGTACCGTGCTATTCTTGTATTATATAGGATATAGGATATCTATTTATCAATTTGCACGCCCTGGCCGGCTGAATATTCCGGCGCGTACCGAAACCCGCGTGAAGGATGGAGGGGTAGTTGTGAAACTGTTCAGTATGCTCAGGCTAAGGAAACCGCCGAAACAGACGACCGACGCGGACGAAATGCTCGAGGAGGTCGAGGCGGAATTCAACTACCGCAAGAAAATCGATCCGTTCTGGATGACCTTCATCACTGTCGTTTCCGTCCTGTTCATCGGCTACCACATGGTGACCGCGGGTATCGGGCTGCCCGAGATATTCAAGCACCGGACGGTCCACCTGGGCTTCCTCCTCTGCCTGACCTGGCTGTACTTTCCGGCACGCAAGGGCTCGCCCCGGGGACGGCCGAGCACCCTGGACCTGATCCTGTTCGTGTTCTCCGCGACGGTGGCCGTGCTCACGGTGATCAACCGCGATTCCTACCTCATGCGCGGCGGGATCATGAACTGGAACGACTACATCCTCGGCTCGGTCATCATGGTCCTGGTCCTGGAGGCCACCCGGCGGACCGTGGGCGGACAGATGCTCTGGATCAGCATCATCTGCGTCCTCTATATGTGGGCCGGCCCCTGGATGCCGGGCGTCTTCTCCCACCGGGGCTTGTCGGTCCGTCGCATAATCCAGGCCATCTACCAGGGGGGCGAGGGCATTTTCGGGATGCCCCTGGGGGTTTCTTCCACCTACCTGATCATCTTCGTGATCCTGGCGGCGATCCTGGACAAGAGCGGCCTGGGGAAGCTCTTCAACGACCTGGCCCTGGGCCTGGGCGGCCGCTTCTCCGGAGGTCCCGCCAAGGTGGCCGTGGTAGCGAGCGCCCTGACCGGAACGATCTCCGGAAGCGCCGCCTCCAACGTCGCCACCACCGGCGCGTTCACCATTCCGCTCATGAAGAAGATCGGATACCAGCCTACCTTCGCCGGAGCCGTTGAGGCTGCCGCGTCCACGGGCGGTCAGATCATGCCCCCGATCATGGGATCCGCCGCCTTCATTATGTCGGAGTACCTGGGAATACCGTACCTGACCATCGCCGTCGCGGGAATCATCCCCGCCATCCTCTACTTCGCCAGCGTGTACTTCCAGGTCGACTTCCGCGCTCGGTCTCTCGGCCTGCGGGGACTCACGAAGGAAGAGATGCCGGACGTACTCAAGACGGTATTACGGTATGGCCAGATGATCATCCCGATGATCGTCCTGATCTGGCTCATGGGCCAGGGGCGGACTCCGCTCTATTCCGCCTTCTACGCCGTGTGCCTGACCATCGTCCTTTCCTGGTTCCGCAAGGAAACACGGATCCTCCTGCCGGAAGCCAGGACCGTCTGCATCAGCTCCGCCCGCACCAGCGTGGCCATCGGCATCTCCATGGCGGCCGCCGGATTCATGATCGCGGCCTTCGCCACGACCGGCCTGGGGATCATCCTGGCGGACAGCATCGTGGCGCTCTCCCGCGGCAACCAGATGATCGTGCTGGTCCTGACCATGGTGGTGGCCATCATCCTGGGGCTCGGGCTTCCCACGAGCGCCTGCTACGTTATCACGGCTTCCATCTGCGCCCCGATTCTGATAAAAGTCGGACTATCCCCCTTCCTGTCTCACTTCTTCGTGTTCTACTTCTCCTGCCTCTCGACGGTCACTCCACCCATCGCGCTGGCCGCGTATGTCGCCGCGGGAATCGCGAACGCGAACACGGACAAAGTGGGATGGATGGCCTTCCGCCTGGCCCTCGCGGGATTCATCGTGCCCTTCTTCTTCATCTATTCCCCCGCGATGGTGCTGATGGGACCCGACGGCACCATGCTGAGCGCCCAGGCCCTGAGCGTGGTCATCTCCCTGGTTTCCGGCATCGCCGGCACCTGGATCCTGGCCGCCTCCGTGGAGGGGTACCTGCTCATCAAGTATCCCACTTGGCTGCGGGTGCCTCTTTTCGTCGCCGCGATCCTGCTGATCGATCCCCGGCCCGTCACCTCCCTCGTGGGTGTCGCCCTGACCCTTGTTTCCGTCGGGATTATCCTGATCGTCAAGCGCGGCCGTTCCCGGACGGCCGCGGCCTAGCCGAGGTCCATCGCCGGCACCCCAGCACGGTGCCGGCATAAGGTTTCCGAAGTCCAAAGTCACTTCAAGGAGGACGAAGGATGAGAAAGTTTCTAAAGATCGCCGCCCTGGCGGCGGCGCTCGTGGTTCTGGCCGGCGGCTTCGCGGCCGCCCAGATCAAGCAGCTCACCATGGGCACGGCCGGGGTGAGCGGCAGTAATTATCCCACGGGCATCGCGATGTGCCAGCTGTGGAACCAGAACATCCCCAGCATCAAGGCCGTGGCCATCGCCACGAACGGCAGCCCCCACAACATCGATCTGCTCCGGACCAAGGACGCGGACGTGGCCGTATGCCGGTCCCTGGAGGCCTACCGCGCCACCAACGGCGTGGCCCCCTATCCCGAGAAGATGCCCTGGCTGCGCTCGCTGACCGGCGGGTTGTTCTCGGACGTGTTCCAGGTCGTGGCCCTCAAGTCCAGCGGCATCAAGTCCGTGGCGGATTTCAAGGGCAAGCGCATCGCGGTGGGCCCCGTGGGCTCCGGCGGCGAGGTGGACGCCCGGGAAACCCTGGCCGCCTACGGTCTGACCTACAAGGACATGAAGGTCAGCTTCGTGGAGTACACCCAGGGTATCGAGATGCTGGACGACGGACAGGTCGACGGGGCCATCCTCGGCCTCGCCCTGGGCGCCGCGGGCATGACCGAACTCCTGCTGGGCAACAAGGTCAACATGATCCCGATCACCGACGAGGCCTTGGCCAACATGCGAAAGATCAATCCCTTCTACGGCCGCCGCGTGATCCCCGCGAAGACCTACCCGAACCAGGACTACCCGGTTCCGACGGTCGGAACGCCCCCGGACATCATCATCGTCCGGGCCGAGACGGACGAGAACCTCGTCTACAACATGACCAAGGTGCTCTACGAGAACCAGGCCCAGCTGAACACGGTCACGGCCCTCATGCGCCAGTTCGGCCCCGCACTGGTGCTCCCGGACGACCAGATGCTCATCCCCTACCACCCCGGCGCCCGCCGGTACTTCGTGGAGAAGGGCTGGCTCAAGTAGGCAGGAATTACTTCGATCAGACCGAGCGGGGCCGCCCCGGGAAGCGATTCCCCGGGCGGCCCCTTTGGAAGGGAGGCCCCCATGGAGCGCGGAGAATACCACAAGGAAGACAGCCACTGGGTCAGTCCGTACAACTTCCGCGGGGATTCGGAGCGCGAGCCGGCCCGGAACATCCGGATCCATGACGCGACCCTCCGGGACGGCGAGCAGACCCCGGGCGTGGTGTTCCGCAAGGACGACAAGCTGGCCATCGCCCGGGCCCTGGACGAAGCCGGGGTGGACCGCATCGAGGCCGGCATGCCCGCCGTCTCCCGGGAGGACTTCGAGGCCGTGGGCGAGATCTGCGCCCTGGGCCTTACCGCCGAGATCTACGCCTTCGTCCGGGCCCTGCCGGAGGACGTCGACCGGGCGGCTGAATGCGGCGTGGACGGGGTCGTGGTCGAGGTTCCCCTCGGCTGGCCCAAGCTGGTCCACCAGTTCAAGTGGACGCGGGACGACGTCCTCCGGAAGAGCGTGCCCGTCCTCGACCGGGCCCGCGCGAAGGGCTTGAAGACCGTTTTCTTTCCCTACGACTCCACCCGCGCCCGGGAGGAGGATATCGACGCCCTCCTATCCGGAATCCTGCGCGAAGCCCCGCCGGATTCCATCGGCATCGTGGACACCATGGGGTGCGCCACGCCGGAGGCGATCACCTGGCTCACCCGGAAGTACCGACAGGCAACCGGGCTCCCCGTGGAGATCCACTGCCACAACGACTTCGGGCTGGCCCTGGCCACGGAACTGGCCGCCGTCGGGGCCGGGGCGGAAGTCGCCCACGCCTGCGTCAACGGACTGGGCGAGCGGACGGGCAACACGGCCCTGGAGGAGCTCGTCCAGGCCCTGGACCTGCTGTATGCCGAGCGGCCCTGCCGGGATTACCGGGCCTTCGTTCGTCTCTCGGAGCTCGTTTCCCGGCTTTCCGGCATCCCGATCCCGAGGAACAAGCCCGTCGTCGGAGACGGCAATTTCACCCGGGAATCCGGAATCGGCGCCAACTTCGTCATCGAGAATCCCTTGGTGATGTTCGCGGTCCACCCGGGGCTCCTGGGACGACGGGGCCAGGTCGTCCTGGGCAAGAAGAGCGGAACCCCGTCGATCCTGCGCAAGATGGAGGACCTAGGGATGGAGCCTCCCGGAGACGAGGCGCTGGCCCGTATCCTCGAGGCCGTCAAGGACCTGGGCGCCCGCAAGCGCGGTCTCGTGGATGACGGAGAATTCCGGGGCATCGTTCAGTCCGTGCTGCGGGGGATTCCGTGATCCGTACGCAGCGCCGCGAGGGTGCGGACCTGGCCGTTCTGGAGGTGGGTCCGGAGGAGCTCCTCCACCGAATCCGGCCGACGCATCCGGACGGCCGCGAGGATCCCCTGGTGTTCCGCTATGACGTCCCGGACCACCCGTTCCCGCATTTCGGCGCTGTGCTCCGCGAAGTACCGTATCCTCAGGGACATCTGGTGCACGCGCCGGATGGTGTCCAGGAGCAGAGCGTTCCCCACCTTGAGGTAGAGCATCTCGTGGAGCCGGAGGTCCGTGGACATGTAGAGCTCGTTGTCCTCCGGGGAATCCGAGAGGCGGCGGATGTCCGACTCCAGCCGGCCGACCTCCGCGGGATCCGCGAGGATCGCGCACTCCCGGGCGGCGTAGGGTTCGAGAAGAAGCCGCATCTCCCATATATGTCGCACGTCGTCCTCCCGGATGTCCGTGACCTGGGCCCCGCGGTTGGGGATCAGTTCGACGAAACCGTCGCCCTCGAGCTTCACGAGGGCTTCCCGGACCGGGGTGGCGCTGACTCCGAACTCCTCCGCGAGGCGGTCGATGGTCAGGACTGTTTTCGGCTTGTACGTATTGTCGAGGATGAGCCCCTTCAGGGCTTCGTACAGCTGTTCCCGCATGGAGACGGTGACGATCTTCCTGGGAGTTCTCACGTAGAATCCTTCTTCCTATAGGATATAGGATTCTACTGTACCATGAGAGACGGAACTTTGGAAGAGTGGATCGTAGCTTCTCAAGGGAGGCGCTTGATAGTGGGTAACTGGTATTGTATAGTATATATTATATAGGATATATTTCGGATACCGGAACGATGGGTTTCCAGAAACCCCGGACCGGGAATCCGCGAAAGGAGATATCATGCCCAACGTGGCGGAGCATCTGATCCAGAGGCTTCGGGAGTTCGGGATACGGTTCGTATTCGGGGTGCCCAGCGGATCCTGGCTGTACTACATGGAGGCCATGCGTAAGTCGGACGTCCGCTTTGTCCTGGTCAGCAACGAGGCGAGCGCGGGCATCATGGCGGACGTATGCGCCCGCCTGACCGGGATTCCCGGGGTCTGCTACGGCACGGTCGGTCCGGGGGCGACGAATTTGAGCACCGGGGTCGGAGGGGCTCTCCTGGATCGATCCCCCATTCTGGCCCTGACCAGCGAGGCCCCGGAACCGATGATCGGACGCACGGTACAGATGGCCATCGACAACCAGGCCCTGTTCCGCCCCCTCACGAAATGGACTACCCGGCTCGCGCCGGACCGGATAGACCAGGCCCTGCTGCAGGCCGTACGGACGGCTGTCTCCGAGGTGCCCGGCCCTGTGCATCTCGGCCTGCCGGAGGATCTCGGGCCGAAGGAGGCCCCCGCTTCCTTCTCGCCCTTCTCGCTCCCCGTCCGGAACCCTGCCGGAACCGCCGACGGCGCCTCCCTCGCGGCCATGGAGACCCTCTTCGCGGCATCCCGCAAGCCGGTCCTGGCGGTCGGCCTGGGGGCGGTGCGGGCGGGAGCTGGAGCCCTGATCGCCCGGATCGCGG
>JBFZER010000349.1:0-3470 GCA_041306765.1 Spirochaetota bacterium
GTGCGTCGATACGACCTCTCCTACTTTTTCCGCGGACCGGGCCCCCGCATCCACCGCCGCCCGGCAGGCGGCGACGTCCCCCCGGACGATCGCCGTGACGTATCCCCCTCCGACCTTCTCGTATCCGACCAGGTCGACCCTCGCGGCCTTGACCATCGCGTCCGCGGCCTCGACCATCGCGGCGAAGCCCCGCGTCTCGATCATGCCGAGCGCGTCGTTCGTCGTTCCAGACATACATCCTCCTAGCGGACCATCATGGCCCGGGGCGAAACGACCGCCCTCCGGGCGCCCCGGTAAGCCGGATTCGGAACCGTCCCGGACGGGACGGCCCATCGGGCTCCTCCTCGGGGAGAACGGGGTCGTTCAAAGTATAAAAGACGGCCTGTTACAGGTCAAGCATTTCTTCCATTTTATGGTGCTTTTGTCACATTTTATGGTATACTTTTACCATTCGGGTGCGGACCACGGGTATTATGGATCCGAGCGCGATCCGCGCCTAAGACCGCATCCTAAGGAAACAAGGGCGAGGGTTTGCAATGACCAAGACCGGGCGTTTGGACGCGATAATGAAGCGGCTCGGATTCGAGACCGCGTCGAGCATCCTCGAACTCGCCCGGGACCTGGACGTTTCTCCGATGACGATACGCCGGGACCTGGCCGCCCTGGCCCGGGAAGGCAAGGTCAAGATCCTGTACGGCAGCGCGATGCTCCACCCCGACCTGTCCCGCCGCGAGGGGGACGGGTACTACTCCCTCAACGCGGCTGGGGCCCTTCGGGTGGAGGAGAAACGCCGCATCGGGAAAGCCGCGGCAGCCCTGATCCAGCCGGAAGACAGCCTCATCATCGACTGCGGTTCCACTACGGAGTACGTGGCCCGATACCTACCCGAGGACACGGAATGCGTCGTCCTGTGCTATTCCCTGAACGTCGTCTCGGAATGCGTCCGCAGGCGGAACTGCAGGACCCTGTTTTCCGGAGGGCTCTTCCACGAGAACACCCTGATGTTCGAAAGCTCCGAAGGACTGCAGGCGATACGTCATTTCCGCGCAACCCGGGCATTCATTTCGGCCTCCGGCGTGGACGCCCGGTTCGGAGTCACCTGCAGCAACGCGTACGAGCGGGAGACCAAAAAGGCCGTCATCCAGTCGTCCATGAGGAAGGTCCTGGTCGTGGACTCCTCGAAATTCGGCGCCATCCGTTCGGCCTTCTTCGCGGAATTGTCGGATTTCGACGAGGTCGTCACGGACGCGGGGATCGCGGAAGAATACCGGAAGGTAATCGAGGATCTGGGCATCCGCCTGGTCATCGCTTGACAGCGACGCCAGGGCGGCGCCTGGACTTGCCCCGATCCGCCGTGAGGCGCTGCGCGCCTCACGGCGCGGACCGGATACCCTTTTTACTCCGGCAGCTCGGATACAATGGCGACGCCTGAGCTTGCCCCGATCCGGTCGGCGCCGGCCTCGAGGAGCTGGAGGGCGTCATGGTAGGTGCGGATTCCGCCGGAGGCCTTGACGCGCAGGTCCCTTGCTCCGATCACCTTCTTCAAAACCAGCACGTCCTCTACGGTGGCGCCGCCCGTGCCGAATCCCGTGCTTGTCTGGACGAAGCCTGCTCCCGCCTTGATGGCCGCCTCGCAGGCCCGCGCCTTCTCCGGCTCGTTCAGGTAACAGGTTTCCAGGATTACCTTCACGACGGTTTTGCCGGATGCCTCCACGACGCCTCGGATATCCTCCTCGACCGCTTTCCAATCCGCCGATTTCGCCGCCCCGACGTTCATCACCATGTCTATCTCGCCGGCACCTTGCAGTACGGCAAGGCGCGCCTCCGCGATCTTCGTCTCGGGACAGTTGGCCCCCAGGGGAAACCCCACGACCGTGCAGACCAAGATCCCGGTGCCGGAAAGCTCCCTCATGCAGAGCGATACCCGGTGGGGATTGACGCAGATGCCGTAGAAGCCGAATTGGCGCGCCTCCGCACAGTGTTCGGCAATTCCACGTTCCGTTGTGATGGCCTTGAGCAGAGTATGGTCGATCACCCGGGCCAGGGCGGCCTTGGTCCAGTGTTTCACGGAAGGCTCCTTTCGGTGGACGGTGGACAGTGGACGGTAAACGGAAATGATTCAAGAATGCGGTTGACGCTCTCACTTCTGCGTTGAATGCTTCCGCGGTCTTGCTCCACTTCCGTCAACTGTTTACCGTCCACCGTCATATCTCAAACATCCTCGCAAGGTACTCACGGCGGGAGGCCACCAGCTCCTGGAGTTCCTCCAGCATGCGCTTGTCCGCGGACTGGGCCATCGGGAAAATCAGGGCCTCCGTCTCGTCCGTGTACCGTTTGATGAACCGGACGTCCGTCACGTACCCCAGGGCGATCATGTTGCTGATCCGATCCGCGCACTTGAGAACCTTGGCGCGCTTCGAGCCGAACCGCTGGATGCGTTCCAGGAACTGCGGCTTGGTCTCGATCGGCCGGCGCGTCACCTCCAGGACCAGCTTGTAGACCTCGGAGCTTTCCTCGTCGATGGACAGGATGTCGTCCCGGTCGAAATCGGGCACATCCTCCAGCAGGTCGTGGATCACCGAAGCCTTGAGGAGAACGGAGTCGATGTACCCGTAGTCCATGAGGATGCCGAAGGTGTCGATCTGGTGCCGGAACATGTTGCCCCCGCTCCGTCTCCGCTTGCCCACCAGGGTGGTGGCCAGCTGGATATAGGGGGCCAGGTGCATTTCCTTCAATCGTATCATCGCCTCGGAGCCCATGAGCCCCTCGTCCGTCAGGCCTTGGTCGTACGGCGCGAGGGGTCCGGGGTCGAAGCCCCCGGGGGATGCGCGGGTCGCGGCGGGCGGGGAATCCTCCGGGGCGGGCGGGGAGTGCGGGTCCCCCCCGTCCCGGGGCGCCTTGTTCATGCAAGCTCCTTCACGTACTGCTCCAGCTTGGCCGCCCGGCGTTCCGCCTCGGCCAGCTTCTGTCTCTCCTTATCTACGACCTCGGGGGGGGCGGACTTGAGGAAGGATTCGTTGTCGAGCTTGGCACGGACCCGGTCGGCGAAGGCCCTCTCCTTTTCCGCTTCCTTGCGGAACTTCTGGGCCAGGGCAGCCCCGTCGACCGCGTCCTTGACCTGGGCGTAGGCTTCGAAGCCGCGGCCCACCAGGGCCAGGGAGCCCGCAGGCTTGACGGTCACGACCTCGGGATCCGGCCCGTTCACCAGGAGGGCCGCCAGGGGAGCCCAGCGGGGGAAGGATCCGGCAGCGGCGGCTCCGGGCTCGAAGCGGATCGAGGTCGAGACGGACTTCTGGGGCTCGATGCCGAACTCGCTGCGCAGGTTGCGCACCAGTCGCACGAACTCCACCACCGTCTCGAACTCCGCCGCCAGGGGGAGGTCCAACCGGGAGGCGTCCTCTTCCGGATAGCGCTGAACGATGAGGTCCCCCTTCCGGTTGGGGAGCATCCGGTAGATCTCCTCGGTCACG
>JBFZER010000350.1:0-3034 GCA_041306765.1 Spirochaetota bacterium
CTGCGTAAATTGCGGAGCCTGCGACCCGGAGTGCCCGGTCGAGGCCATTTCCGAGAAGGACGGAGCCCACTGGATCGATCCCGACAAGTGCACGGACTGCGGGAGCTGCGCTTCCGTATGCCCCACCGAGGCGATCATCGCGGGGTAAGCCCCTTCCGAGGTGAAAAAGCCGCCCCCGAATGGGCGGCTTTTTTATTGCGCCGCCTCCGTCTGCCCCGACGAAATGCGAGACCTGCGTTTCCGCATCAGCTGCATCCTGTGGTCGAACCACAAGTTTCGCATTTCAGGCACGTGCCGTTGCGGACCAGGGTCAGGTGGCCGCAGACGGGGCAGGGGTCGCCCTCGTAGCCCTTGAGCCGGGCGGTCCGGGGCCGGGAGTCGGCTTTGTTAGCCGGGGGAGCCGGACGGTCCGGGGAGGGCGGGGCGTCCTCGTCCACGACATGGGCAAGGTCTACGTGGCCGTTCCGGGCGTGGCCGTTCTGGGTGGCCGTGGATATCAGGTCCTCGGGCTTGACCTGGCCCAGGTCGTAGCGGTTCAGGTAGGTGATGGCCAGGTCCCGGAAGACGTAGTCCAGCACGCTGGTGGACATCTTGATGAGATCGTGGCCCTGGACCATGCCGTTGGGCTCGAAGCGGGTGAAGGTGAAGGCGTCCACGAACTCCTCCAGGGGTACCCCGTACTGGAGGCCCAGGGATACGGAGATGGCAAAGGAGTTGAGGAGGGAGCGGAAGGCCGCGCCCTCCTTGTGCATATCCAGGAATATCTCCCCCAGGGAGCCGTCGTCGTACTCCCCGGTGCGCACGAACACCGAGTGCCCGCCGATCTTGGCCTTCTGGGTATAGCCGGATCTCCGGTTGGGCAGGGATGTGCGGGTCCGGGCGGGGGCGCCGGGGAGGGCGGCCGCGGAGGGCGTCGGGGCCGGAGCGGGCTCCTCGTACTGCAGGGCCACCAGGGCGTCCGCCACGGGATCCGAGCCCGGGGCCAGGGCGGACAGGGGCTGGGAGAGCTTGGAGCCGTCCCGGTACAGGGCGATGCTCTTCAGCATGCTCTTCCAGGCCAGGAGGTGGGCGCCCTTCACGTCCTCGATGGTCGCGGTGTTGGGCATGTTTATGGTCTTGGAGATGGCCCCGGAGACGAAGGGCTGGACCGCGGCCATCATGGCCACGTGGGCCTGCCAGGCGATGGACCGGGTGCCCCGTTTGCCCGAGGGGGTGGCGGTGTCGAACACCGGGTAGTGGGCCGGTTCGAGACCCGGCGCCCCTTCCAGGCTCATGGTCCCGCAGGCGAAGTCGTCCGCCGCGGCGATCTCCTCCGGGGTGAATCCCAGGTGCCGGAGCAGGGAGAACCCGGGCAGGGACCGGGTGGCCTCGGGGACGCCCAGGGCCTCGAAGGCCTCCGTGCCCAGTATGCGGGGTATGAAGACCCCCTCGATCCCGATGGCGTCCTTCAGGGCCGCCTCCGCCTTGTCCAGGGCTTCCTTCGGAAGGCCCTTCTCCGCCAGCCGGGCCCGGGACACCCCGGGGGCGTCCGCCAGAGTCCCGTGGCCCACGCAGTAGGCGACGATCTTTCGGACGGATTCCTCGTCGTAGCCCAGGGCGCGGAGGGCCGGCGGCACGCTGCGGTTTATGATTCGGAAGTACCCGCCCCCGGCCAGTTTCTTGAACTTGGCCAGGGCGAAGTCGGGCTCCACCCCGGTGGTGTCGCAGTCCATCAACAGGCCGATGGTGCCCGTGGGGGCGACGGCGCTGACCTGGGCGTTCCGGAACCCGTGGGCCTGTCCCAGGGCAAGGGCGTCGTCCCAGGAGGCCCGGGCGGCGTCCCGGATGGCTTCCGGGCAGAGGACCGGATCCAGGGCCTTGGGCGGCACCATGAGGTCCTCGTATTCCCCGGCGGGGGCCCCGTAGGCGGCCCGGCGGTGGTTGCGGATCACCCGGAGCATGGCGTCCTTGTTGGCCTGGTACCGGGCGAAGGGACCCCGCTGGGCGGCCAGGCGGGCGCTCTGGGCGTAGGACTCCCCGGTCAGCACGGCGGAAAGCCCCGCGGCCACGGCCCGGCCCGGGTCGGAGTCGTAGGGCAGGCCCATCACCATGAGCAGGGTGCCCAGGTTGGCGAAGCCCAGGCCCAGGGTCCGGAAGTCGTAGCTCTTCCGCGCGATCTCCCGGGACGGGAACTGGGCCATGGCCACGGAGATCTCCAGGATCGTCGTCCAGATGCGCACGGCGTGCCGGTACCCCTCCACGTCGAAGGCCCGCCGGGCCTCGTCATAGAAGGAAAGGAGGTTGAGGGAGGCGAGGTTGCAGGCCGTGTCGTCCAGGAACATGTACTCCGAGCAGGGGTTGGAGCCCCGGATCTCCCCGTCCGCCGGGCAGGTGTGCCACTCGTTCACCGTGCCGTGGAACTGGAGGCCCGGATCCGCGCAGGACCAGGCCGCCTGGGCGAAACGGTCCCAGAGGGCCCGGGCCTTCAGGGTGCGCATGGTCTTGCCGTTGATCCGCCCGGTCAGGTTCCAGTCCCTGTTCTTGACCACCGCCTCCATGAACTTGTTCGAGACCCGGACGGAGTTGTTGGAGGACTGGCCGCTCACGGTGTTGTAGGCTTCCCCCTCCCAGGCCGTGTCGTACAGGGGCAGGTCGGGGGAGGTCTCTCCCTGGGACAGCCGAAGGAGGATCTGGTACAGGAAGGCCGCGGGAATGCCGGCCCGGAGGGCGTCCCGACAGGCGCCCCGCAGGGCGGGATTGGCGTCCAGGGAGCACCGGGAACCCGCAGGGAGATCCGGGCGGGACGCTGCGGTGCGGACCCTCTCCACATGATGCCGTATCAGGGCGCTGCCCGCGGCCAGGCAGGCGACCTTGTACTCCTCCCGGGGCTTCCAGTCCACGTAGGCCTCGATGTCCGGGTGGTCCGCGTCCAGGATGACCATCTTGGCGGCCCGCCGGGTCGTTCCGCCGCTCTTGATGGCCCCCGCGGAGCGGTCCGCGATCTTGAGGAACGACAGGAGGCCCGAGGATACCCCGCCCCCGGAGAGGGGCTCCA
>JBFZER010000351.1:0-3297 GCA_041306765.1 Spirochaetota bacterium
GACCCCTCCCCCCTGCTGGACCTTACGCTGGAGGAAGCCTGGAACCGCTTCGGTCCTCCGCGGCGGATCCTGGCCGTACGGGGAGACGAACCCTGGCAGGACGACGTGGCCTTCGATTTCGAGGGAGGGTTGGTGATCTACTGGTACCGGGACCGCCCCTGGCAGGTGCGGCTTTCCGCAGGATACCCGGGATCCTGCTTCGGGGTTTTCCTGGGGGATGCCGTAGACAAGGCCCTGAGCCTGCTGGGAACTCCGGACCGGAGGGAGGGCGAACTGCTGGAATGGCGCCTGCCCTACCGGGGGTATCCGGTCCGCCTTCGATTCCTGGCCCCTAAGGGAGCGGTCGCGGAGGCGTATGTCTATCGTACGGACTTCTAGCCCGCCGCTGCGGAGGACGGCCGAACCGGAAGCCCCGATCCGCGGACTGCCAAGGAGGTGCCCATGGCCCAACTCTGCCTCTGCCTGACCGGGAAGACCCTCGCGGAAAACCTCCGGGCCCTGGACATGTACCGGGGCCGGGTGGACCTGGCGGAACTCCGGGCGGACTGCCTGGACCCCAACGAGGTCTTCCACATCCGCTCCTTCCCGGAAAAGGCCGGAATGCCCACCATCCTCTCGGTGCGCCGCCGCCCGGACGGGGGCTACTTCGACGACGGGGAGGGCGCCCGGCTCGTGGTCTTCGCCAAGGGCCTGGCCTTCGCAAGCCGGGACCGTAGGTTGAACTTCGCCTACGTGGACATCGAACAGGACTTCCGGATCCCGGCCCTCGAGGAGGCGGCCCGCACCTTCGGAACCCGCATCATCCGGTCCCGGTACTGCCCCGACGGCCTGCCCGCGGACCTGGAAGGCATCTGGGCGGACCTATCCCGGGATCCCTACGAGATCCCCAAGCTCGCGGCGGTGCTCCGGGGCATCGGGGAGACCCGGCAGCTCTTCGAGTTCTCCGACCGCCTGACCGACCCGGAGCGCATCGTCTCCGGCATGGGCGAGTACGGGTTCTGCTTCCGCATCCTGACCTCCCGCACGGGAAGCCTGATCAACTACGCCAGCCCCTCCCTGGCGGGGCTCCCCCCGGCGGCGCCCGGCCAGGCCACCGCGGAGGAGTACGAGAATATCTACCGCTGGCGGAAGATCCGCAGGGACTATGCCCTGTACGGAATCCTGGGGGGGCCATCGGTCCTGGGTTCCCTGTCGCCGGCTCTTCACAACGCGGGCTACGCCGAGCTCGGCATGCCCGCAGTGTACCTTCCCTTTCCCGCGGACTCCCTGGAGCAGTTCCTGACCCTGGCGGATCAGCTGGGGGTTCGGGGTTTTTCCGTCACGGTGCCCTTCAAGGAGAAGATCCTGCCCTTCCTCACGGACCGGGCCCCGGAGGTGTCCGCCATCGGGGCCTGCAATACCGTGGTCCGGACCCCCTCGGGCTGGTACGGATCGAACACCGACGCCGCCGGATTCGAGCGCAGCGTCCTCGATTTCCTGAAACGCCCGGACCTGAAGGGCGTCCAGGCGGCCATCATCGGCGCCGGGGGGTCCGCCCGGGCGGTGGCCTACGCCCTGCAGAAGCTGGGAGCCTCCGCCTGCGTGGTCAACCGGGGCATGTACAAGGCCAAGCAGCTTGCCGAGCGCCACGGCTTCGAGTGGGCGGGCATGAACGAGAGGGCGGTCGACCTCCTGGGCAGGTACAACGACCTCATCGTCCAGACCACCTCGGTGGGCATGGAGGGAGGGGTCCCCGGGGATCCCCTGGAATGGTACGAGTTCACGGGCAAGGAAGCCCTGGTGGACATCATCTACAACCCCAAGGAGACCCCGGTGATGCGCAGGGCCCGGGAGGCGGGATGCCTCGCCGCGAACGGCCTGGGCATGCTGCGCGCCCAGGGAGAGGTCCAGTTCGAGCTGTTCACCGGGAAGAAATACCCCGGCCTGCCCTTCGGGGATATAGTCTGATCGAATCCGGAGGGCCGGAGCCCTCCCCGAGGAGTCCCATGCAAGGCAAAAGCGCGTTCGTGGCCGTCGTCGGCCGTCCGTCCTCCGGAAAGTCCACCCTGATGAACGCCCTGTGCGGCCAGAAGGTCTCCATCGTCTCCCCCGTTCCGCAGACCACCAAGAACACCATCCGCGGGATCGTGAACCGCCCGGAGGGACAGCTGGTCTTCCTGGACACACCGGGCATCCACGATTCCGACAAGCGCCTCAACCAGAGGCTCCGGGACATAGCCCGGGAAGCCCTGGGCGAGGCGGACCTGGTCCTGTACCTCGTGGACTCCACCCGGGCCCCCGGCAGGGAGGAGAAGGCCATCGCCGTCCTGCTGGCGCCCTACGCGGCCAAGGCCCTGGCCGGGATCAACAAGACGGACGCGGAGGGCTCCGACCCCGGGCGGTCCCGCGCCTTCCTGGAGGGAGCCCTGCCCGGGATGGAGGCCCTCGACATCTCCGCCCTGACCGGGACGGGTACGCCGGAGCTCCTGGCCCGGCTCTTCGCCCGGGCCCCCGAGGGGCCGGCCTGGTACCCCGAGGAGTACTACACCGACCAGGAGCCCGTGTTCCGGATCGCGGAGATGGTGCGGGAGAAGGTGCTCCTGCACACCCGGGACGAACTGCCCCACGCGGTGTACGTGGACTACCAGGACTCCGGGCGCCGGGAAGACGGGGCCCTGGTCTACGAGGCGGACCTGGTGGTGGAGCGGGAAAGCCAGAAGGGCATCCTGATCGGCGCCAAGGGCGCGACGATCCGGCGCATCCGCGAGGAGGCCGAGCGCGACCTTGCGGGGATATTCCCCTACGCCGTGGTGCTGTCCCTGCGGGTCAAGGTCCAGTCGGACTGGAAAAAGAACGAAAAGCTGATCCGGAAGCTGTACTACTGAGCCTTCCCGGAATGGATCCGGACAGGATGAACAGGATGGGGAACCAAGAATGGGAGGCGGGTATGGAATCGAACATCGGGTTCGGTCCGAGCATCGAGGAGTGGCAGGAACAGCGCGGCCGGCTCAACGAGAAGGTGATGGCCCTGGCCGGCCTCGAGATCAAGCGCTTTTTCAGCCTGGACGGGCAGACCTATCGCGCGGGAGCCCTGGACGCCAAGACCAAGGAATTCCTGGGCCTCGTCGCCTCCCTGGTGCTGCGCTGCGACGACTGCATCCTCTACCACACGATCCGCTGCAAGGAGGAGGGCGCGACGACGGAGGAGTTCCGGGAAGCCTGCACGGTGGGCCTCGTCGTGGGGGGCTCGATCGTGATACCCCACCTGCGCCGCGCCGCCGCCCGGTGGGAAGAACTCTCGGAAAATCCGCCGGCCCC
>JBFZER010000352.1:0-4636 GCA_041306765.1 Spirochaetota bacterium
GCGCCAGCGCCCGGCGAAACCTGCGGATCTACGACAGGTTGCAGCTAACGCAATAGGCACGTCTCGCTCTTTTTTAGGCAGACGGAAGCGGCGCAATAAAAAAGCCGCCCCGAAATGGGGCGGCTTTTCCTGTCGCGAAGGGCGCTTAGCCCGCGATGATCGCCTCGGTGGGGCACACGGAAGCGCAGGATCCGCAGTCCGTGCACTTGTCGGGATCGATCCATCGGACGCCGTCCTTCTCGGATATGGCCTCGACCGGGCACTCCGGGTCGCAGGCTCCGCAATTTACGCAGGCATCGGTCACCTTATAGGCCATGAAAACACCTCTCTATAGTGGATTTCGGGGCCATAGTACCATGATCCCGGGAGGGGCGCAAGGGCCGGAAACTGCCGAAGGCCCCCCGCCGGAGACCTTGCAATTCACACTGACTCGGTCGAGAATTGTGACTTGACAAAGAATGGAATCCTGGAGGGAACATGAAAATCGGAGCGAAACTGACCCTGGGGTTCGCCGCGACCCTGATCGCCCTGCTGATCATCGCAGCCGTCGGCCTTGTCTCCATCCGGGTCATCTCGGCGGACCTGACAGCCATCTACGCGAGGTTCCTGCCCGCCGTCGACGCCCTGGCCCAGGCGGACCGGGACCTCTTCCAGCTGATCGAGGCGGAGCGATCCATCCTGCTCTTGGATCCCGCGGACGAACGGTACAAGAAGTTCCAGGACGCGTACCAGGAAAACCTCAAGCAGTCCGCGGAACGGGTGGCCAAGGCCGCGGCCCTGGCGGAGACGGAGGAGGAAAAGGCCATCTTCGCCCACCACGACACCGCCCGTGCGGCCTGGGCTCCCGTTTCCGCCCGGGTCCTCGAGTTGCGGGCCGCGGGCGATGCCTCCGAGGCCCTGGCTCTCTCCGTCGGGAAGGCCGCGGAGCTCTTCGGGGTCATGCGGGATACCTTGAACGAGCTTCAGGATCTCATCAACGCCGACGCGGAGCATTACAGCAAGGAGGCCGTGGCCTCGCAGAACCGGGCCGTCCTCACGATGGCGGTCGTGGCCGCCGCGGCCCTGATCGCCTCCGCACTCCTGGCGGCCCTGATCACCCGGTCCATCACACGGCCCCTGAACATGTCCGTCCGGCATCTCGGGCAGATCGCCCAGGGAGATCTGCGTCAGGACGTTGAAGGGATGTACCTCAAGCGGTCCGACGAGATCGGGGACCTGGCCAAGGCCCTGGACACCCTGTCTCGGGACCTTAGACGCATCGTCGAATCCATCCTGTCCGCGTCCGGCCAGGTCTCCGCGGGAAGCCAGCAGATCTCGGCCACGGCCCAGCAGCTCTCCCAGGGCGCCACGGAGCAGGCCGCCAACGCCGAGGAGGTCTCCGCCTCGGTGGAACAGATGGCCGCCACGGTCCGGCAGAACGCCGACAACTCCCAGGCCACCGAGAGCATAGCCCGGAAGTCCGCCGTGGACGCGGACACCGGGGGCAGGTCGGTGGTGGAAGCCGTCGGGGCAATGAAGGAGATAGCCCAGAAGATCTCCATCATCGACGAGATAGCCCGGCAAACGAACCTCCTGGCCCTGAACGCCGCCATCGAGGCGGCCCGGGCGGGAGAGGCGGGCAAGGGATTCGCGGTAGTGGCCAGCGAGGTGCGAAAGCTGGCGGAGCGCAGCCAGAAGGCTTCGGGGGAGATCGGAGACCTGTCCAGGAACACCGTGGGGACCGCCACCAAGGCGGGCGAGATCATCCAGAGCATCGTTCCGGACATCCAAAAGACCAGCGACCTGGTGCAGGAGATCGCCAGCGCCTCGGTGGAGCAGAACGCGGGGGTGGAGCAGATCGCCAAGGCGATGACCCAGCTGGACACGGTGATCCAGCAGAACGCCAGCGCCAGCGAGGAGATGGCCAGCATGGCCGAGGAGCTGTCGAGCCAGGCGGAACAGCTGGCCCAGACGATCTCCTTCTTCAAGGTGGACGGCGCCGCGCCGCGCATAGGCGCGGCGCGGGCAACCGGGGCGGGCGCTTCGACGGCCGCGGCCGGGACGGCCCACAGGGTCTCCGTGGCCCACGTCCAGTCCGGCAAGGCCCCGGCCAAGCCCGCGAAGGCCCTACCCTCCGCGCCCGCGGGTCCATCGGCTCCGGGGAGATCGACGAAGCCTGCTTCGTCGCCGGAAGATCGGCGCAGCCGATCTTCCGCCACGGGCATCACCGTCAAGGACGCCCCCGGCCCCGACTCCCCGGCGCTGGGTGACGATGATTTTGAGGAGTTCTGAACATGGCCGAGTTGACGGACAGGCAATACCTCACGTTCGGAATCGACGGGGAGACCTACGCGGTCCCGGTCTCCAAGGTCCGGGAAGTCCTGGAATACATGAAACCCACAAAGCTCCCCAGGACCGCGGAGTACCTGAAGGGCATCATCAACGTCCGGGGCTCGGGGATTCCCGTCGTGGACCTGCGCACCCGTTTCGGCCTGCCGGAGATTCCGGTCACCAAGGACACCGCGGTCATCGTGATGGAAATCGCGGGCGGCGAGGGGCGGGCCCTGGTCATCGGAGCCCTGACGGACGAGGTCCACGAGGTGGTGGACATCGACGACGAGCACAAGGAGGCGGCCCCCCGGTTCGGGACCCGGATCGACTCGTCCTTCATCCACGCTATCGGCAAGCGCGGGGACGCCTTCGTGATAATCCTGGACATCGACAAGGCTTTCCGTAGCGAGGAAACCGAGGAGCTGGCGGCGGCCGCGGAGGCCTAGGAATCCAGGGACACTCCCGCCATCCTCAACAGGAACTCCGCCACCTCGTCCGTGCCGGGCTCCAGGGAGAGGCGGGACAGGTTGCGCTTGTATTCCGCCAGGATCCCGGTCTCCGCGATCCTGCGGACCACCTCGGAGAAGGCGAACACCGTGGGACAGTACCACCCGACGTGGTAGTTCAGGGCGAAATTGATGATGAACCGGTCGTTGTAGGTGGCCCATTCCGTGAAGATGAAGGGCTTGCCCATGAAGACCGCCTCCATGGACGTGGACGCCCCGGCCTTGCCCACCACCACGTCCGAGGCGGCCATCAACTCGTTCATGTTGGAGACGTAGCCCAGGGGGGCGATCCGTGTCCGGGAGAGGACCTTGGCCTTCAGGGTCTCCAGACGCCGGAGGGTCGCCTTGTTCCGCCCGGTCACCACGATCAGGTTCACCGGGGCCTGGAAGAGGTAGAGGGCCTGGGCATAGGCGAAGACCTTTCCGATCCCCTGCCCTCCCGCCGTGACCAGGAGGGTCGGCCACTCGGGGTTGAGGTCCAATCGTTTCTGGGTTTCCGGCGGGGGGGTCCGGATGTCGAAGAACTTCTTGTCGATCGGGAACCCCAGCTGCCGGATGATGTCCGGCCTAACCCCGTGCCGGAGTAGCCGCCCCCGGGAGTGCTCCGAGGCCACCAGGAGGGCGTCCGCACCCTCGTTGGCCCACCAGGCGTACCCGTCGAAGGGATCCACCACGTAGGCGACCACCTTGAAGGGCCGCTGCAGGGACTCCTTGGCCTTGACCGCCACGTAGAGGGCCAGGGGATGGGTGGCGAAGACCAGGTCCGGCCGGTAGCGGTCGATGTACTCGATCCCCTTGTGGACGAAGTCCTTGAACAGAAGGTCGATGTACTCCGCCCCCTTCCCGTAGAGCTCCACCAGGAGGTAGCCGATCCGGGCGGAGAGGGGGAAGGCCAGGCCCAGGTCCCAGGAGTCCTTGAGGGCCCGGTCGTCCTTGAGGGCCCCGCATTCCCGGGCGAAGTCCACCACGTCCACCTGGACCGAGTCCCCCAGGCGGGCGGCGATGGCATCCCGGACCGCCAGGGCCGGGGCCTTGTGGCCGAATCCCACCTCGATCATGGTCATGAGGATCTTCTTGCGTTCCATGGGGTCCGGACCTCCGGGCAGAGTAAAGGTACTCCAGCAGAATATACCCAGAGGCGGGGGGCGGCGGCCATATCGTGGTGCGAAGCTTGTGCCGGCCCGGCGAGATCTTCACAATCTTCGTACCACCAGGGTCAGCGCCTCAGGGGATTCGACTCCCGTTCCATGGTCCCCGTGGACAGAAGCTCCCGGATCTTGTAGGTCCCGTACTTCCGGGCCTTCAGGAAGCCGCTCCAGGCGGCCTCCGCGAAGCGGCCCTGCTCCAAAAGCTCCCGGATCCACTCCAGGGCGTACCGGGGGTCCGACTGATGCAGGGTGGCCTGGATCTCCCGGAGCCAGCGGAGGTTGAAGTCCTCCTGGCTCCCGATGGTCGGGGCCGCGATCAGGGGAATCCCCAGGCCCACGTAGAAGGAGAGCTCCGAAGGCTTGGTCCACAGGACGTCCGTGTCGTGGAGGCAGGCCTCGAAGGCCTCGAAGTACTCCGAATCCGTCCTGCCCGACACCACCCGGACCCCGGGATGGTCCGGTAAAACCCGCCGGACCAGGTCCTGGAAGTACTCCCGAACCTCCGATCGGACCCCGCAGACCAGGTTCAGGGCGAACTGGCCGGACCGGATGGCGGGGGCCAGGCTCTCCAGGGCCGCGGCCCCGATCTCCTTCTGGGCTCCCGCGCCTCCCACGGCGAAGGTGATGGTGACCGGGCCGGGATCCTTCCCGGACAGGAAGTTCTCGGGCCCC